>JAJFKK010000171.1 GCA_021773245.1 Gammaproteobacteria bacterium
GCTCGTGGAACTTGTCCGGTGAAAACGACTAGTGGAATTGAGTCCAAATGAGCAGTCGCAATACCAGTCACGGCATTCGTTGCTCCCGGGCCAGAGGTAACCAAGACAACTCCTGGCTTACCCGTTGCACGCGCATAACCATCAGCAGCATGAGTCGCTCCTTGTTCATGACGAACGAGGATATGCTCTACCGCATCTTGCTTATAAAGTGCATCGTAAATATGTAAAACGGCACCACCAGGATAGCCAAACAAATGTTTAACCCCTTCATCTTTGAGTGCTCGGCAGAATATTTCTGCACCACGTAATATTTCTTTCTTTTTAGCCACTAGTTTTCTTACCAGATTATCTACAAAATTAAGTCGAAACGCGCGAAGTTACTGAGATTATTGAGTCAGGTCAAGCTAATGTATTATATATTAATAAGAATAGCCAAAATCGATGCAATTAGAGACAAATTTGGCTTAAAAATTAAACTAATCAAGGCCACTTACTCTTCAGGATAATTCCGTTTATAGTGCTGCGCCTGTTAAGCTTTACTAATTCAAACTAACTAAGACCTACATATGAAAACGTCACAAATACTCATCTCCACCTTACGAGAAGCACCAGCAGATGCCGAGATTGCCAGCCATCAACTTATGCTGCGTGCCGGCATGGTACGACAATTAGCCTCTGGTATTTATACATGGTTACCGCTGGGACTGCGAGTTCTTCGAAAAGTAGAGGCGATTGTTCGAGATGAGATGGATCGTGCCGGTGCTCAAGAAATAATGATGTCTGCTATTCAGCCTGCTGAACTGTGGCAAGAATCAGGTCGTTGGGATCAATACGGTCCAGAATTACTTAGAATTAATGATCGCCATGACCGAGAGTTTTGTTTTGGTCCGACACATGAAGAAATCATTACGGATCTGGTTAGACGAGAAATTCGTAGTTACAAACAACTGCCTACTAATTTTTATCAAATTCAAACCAAATTCAGAGATGAAGTTCGGCCTCGCTTTGGCATCATGCGTGCGCGCGAATTTTTAATGAAAGATGCTTACTCGTTTCATCTGAATGATGAGTCATTGCAAGAAACATATGAACAAATGTACCAAACCTATTCAAATATATTCACACGTGTTGGTTTGAACTTCCGTGCAGTCATTGCAGATTCGGGAAATATTGGTGGCAACAAGTCACATGAGTTTCATGTTTTAGCTGATTCTGGCGAAGATCTTATCGCCTTTTCTGAAAATGGTGATTATGCCGCTAACATGGAACAAGCCGTTGCAGTAAAGCCGGAGCAAGCTCGTGCTGAAGCTTCGCAAACAATGGAATCGGTAGATACACCTGAGCAACATAGCATTGAAGAAGTCAGTCAATTTTTAAAGATTGATACGAAGCAATGTTTAAAAACGCTTATTGTGAAATCCGAAGATGATGGATTGGCCGCTTTAGTTTTAAGAGGCGATCATGACTTGAATGAAATTAAGGCTGAAAAGCTTGATGGCATCATGAGCCCGCTTACTTTTGCAGATAACAAAGAAATTGAATCAACTATTGGCTGTGGCGTCGGTTCAATTGGCCCTGTCGGCTTGACTATTCCCATTTACGTTGATCACAGTGCTGGCAATGTCAGTGATTTTATTTGTGGTGCTAATGCAGATGGACAACATTTAATTGGAGTGAATTGGGAACGAGATCTACCGCTACCAACTACAGTTGATATTCGTAATGTGTGTGTCGGTGATATAGCTGAAGACGGTTCAGGTAAACTGGAGTTTGCACGTGGCATTGAAGTAGGCCACATCTTTCAACTCGGTACAAAATACAGCGAGAGCATGAAAGCTACCTGTCTTGATGAGCAAGGAAAAGCGACTACGCTAACAATGGGCTGTTACGGTATTGGTGTCTCACGAGTAATAGCTGCAGCGATTGAACAAAACAATGATGAGAAAGGAATTATTTGGCCAACGGCCATTGCACCATTTCAACTTGCACTTGTGCCTATCAATATGCATAAATCAGTTCGTTTACGCGATGCCGTTATGGCATTTTATGAGCAGTTATTAGAAGCTGGTGTTGATGTCATTCTCGATGACCGAAAAGAGCGTCCTGGTGTTATGTTTGCCGATATGGAATTGATTGGTATCCCGCATCGTTTTGTCTTTAGTGAGAAAGGTCTAGATGCAGGCGAAATCGAATACAAAGCGCGGACAGATAAAGACAATCAAATTGTCTCTTTAGAATCTGCGATTGATTTTATTAGAGAAAGACTAAGCTAGGGTCTGTTAATCTTTCAACTTCACCGTTGCTGGAGATTTTTTGCACTCGGGATATTAACGAATAGAAAAATCAGCAAACGCCTGATAATCGATTGCCCGACTTTCAACATTCAATACTTTCGCCATCTTCGGTCCGTGAGATAACCATTGCTTAAGTTGCTCTATTAATGGCGCTTTACCAGAA
Organism: Gammaproteobacteria bacterium; assembly: GCA_021773245.1. GTDB lineage: Bacteria > Pseudomonadota > Gammaproteobacteria > Eutrophobiales > Eutrophobiaceae > UBA7359. Next base: position 2,458 of record JAJFKK010000171.1, read on the forward strand.
GCCATCACCTCAACTCGACCATCCTCAAGATTACGTACCCAACCTGTTAAACCGAGTATTTTGGCCTGTTGACTGGTCGACATACGAAAACAAACGCCCTGAACTCGACCACTAACATAACAATTTATTGTTTTTTCCATAATTATCAACTAGTTAAAAACACTTTAGATTGTCTCAAGATTGAGACATAATACTTGAAGGCAATCATTAAAAGAGCATACATATTAACAATAACGGAGTATATGTTTCAAATTAATCATTGTATCTAATTGATATATATAGAATTAATTTAAGGTTAAGGATGACCTGATCAACTATTTCAAGCCCTTAATTGAATCACGTTATTTAATTAAAGATGACGAATTCATCACAGTATTCCTTAAAATTAATTTTGAATCTGGAACGGATATTGCCGATAGAACTATAAATAATTACAAACTATTAAAATAATAGAAGAAATACTTATGGATCAATTACCACTAAAGAAAACTGCGCAAGGCAGCCAAATCGAAACACGGCCTATCTATATAGAAGAATGGCTTGATTCACTACCTTATATCGATTTTAAAAAAACCAGTGCATTACTAAATGAAGCACTGATTGCTACTAATAAGGCTGATATTAAACCTTCCGTCCGGCTTGAACTGGTTGAACTATATAATCGCCCTTATCAATATTATGTCGCATCACAAATTAACGCAGGTGCTCAACATACTCTACAAACAATTGATGCAATGGGAAGCCAGGTCAGTCAAATGAAACAAATCGCCGTTTCATTAAGTTACAGTTGTAAACTTGCTTTTGATTCAGCTTTAAATAAAAAAACGCTTTGGAAACAATCGAAACCACCGATTGACGCGATGTTAATGTCGATGAATTATTTATCACACGCATTGATATTTAGTTTTCTGGAATATGCTCCCATTCCAAAAAAAGTATGGCAGCAACTTAATTTCATATACGACTTTGCTGAATCGCTGGAGTGCCACAAAAAAATATTTTCTATCCCAGGTGAAAATAATAAAAATGTAAGTACCACTATCGATCACACTTATAAAAAAATAATGATGGCCTCACTGGTTGATCCTCATCACTTACCATTTGGCGCAATATGGGAAATTTTTGAACAACTTGATAGTTGGGCAGAATATACACAGATACATCCAATGCAAACAGTATCAAATACATCGGGTTACTTTGTTTTAGATCTGAATACTGATAGCAAAGCGATTCCTTATACAAAATTTAATCAAGAAGATACAAATAATAAAACTCGTTTACTTGATTCAACACCGCTGGAAAATTTAATACAAAAACAAATTGATTTACTTCAAGCGGGGCTACCTATTGATAAATCAATCGTATTATCACCTTTCTATGCAAAATCATTATTGACGCATATGTTAAAAGCATGGGGACTTCCACCTAAACGTTATTTTCCAAGACAGGCAAAATCAGGTCAGTTGAATATTGTTACTGGTGTCAGAGCGATTTATTACTTTCTAAATAATGGCAACAGCTTTCAAAACGTACTTGATTCAGAACATGATGATGATGAGATAGATATTTCAGAAGATGTAACCACAACACTTTCGGGTGCACACTATATTCCCGAAGCTTGGCGTAAAGTTGACCAAGGTTCTGGTGGCTATGCTGTTATCAGAGATGACAAACCAAAAAAAGCAATCCGTGTAGGTGATCTTATTGGCATAAGCATTGATGAAGAAAATAAATCATGGAGTATTGGTGTCACTCGTTGGTTAATGGTGAGCAAGTCTGCACATAAAATTGGAATACAACTTATTGCGGATACAGCCAGACCTATTGGGCTACGCGCATGTAATGGCAGTAAAGCCGACCGTGAATTCAGACCTGCTTTTTTAGTGAGCCATAATAGCGATCCGAATGAATTATCTATTATTGCTGAGAAAGGTCTTTATATTGCAGAAAGAGAAATGGAAATAATAATTGGTGATAAAAAACAACTTATTACTGCAAATACAATGATCGAATCCAGTATGTCTTACGAAGTCTTTAGTTATAAAACTAATTAACTAGTTTCTTTTTTAAAAAACTCGTGCATCGATATAGATAAATGCTGTTCGGTTTCTTGTTGATGATTAGCAAGATGAACTTTTAACTTACTTGAAAGTTTGTCTTGGCCTAATTCATTTTCAAACAGTGGCAAACGTACAGGCAAGACAGAATGTAAGTCATAGAGACTGGTTTCTTTCATATCTTTTGATAGCAACCATTCTCCGTTTGTACTTTGGTTGACCCATTTTATTCTTTGTAAGTGTTCTAATAGTTCATTCATTTCATAATGCGCTAATGATATAGAACTCTTTCTTAATTCAGCTACAGTTAAAGTCTCTCCTTTTCTCTGTGCCTGATAAAAAAGTTCTAAGACCTGCAATACATCAAGAAAGCCCCAACCACCTTTACTGCTATGTTCAATTTCATTCTGCAAACGGAAGGAGGAAAGACAAAAAGTAATATGCGCGCCAAATAAAACGATCATCCACGACACATAAATCCAGATAAGAAAAAGTGGAATAACCGCGACTGCACCGTATATATTTTCGTAACTCGGCATCTCTCGTACATAAATACCAAACCCATACTTTGCTAACTCAAATAACACGGCACAAATAAAGCCACCGATAAAAGCATGTTTTTTTGTTACAAAACAATTTGGAATAAAAATATAGAGCAAAGAAAATGCAATTGAAGTCGTTAAGAAAGGAAGCCAACTTAAAATACGCGCTTTCAAATTTAATGTTGTATCAACATCGGCAACAACTGGTAGAGATAGTAGATAAGATGTTGATGCTAAACCAACACCAATTAGCAAAGGTCCCATCGTCAACACAGCCCAATAAACAAGCAAACGTGAAACAGGACTGCGTTTTTTCTTTACAATCCAAATACGATTAAAGGCATTATCAATTGTCGCCATCAACATAATGGCGATCAAGACTAAAACCATACTGCCGGTAATAGTGAGTTTTGACGCTTTATCGGAGAAGTCAGTAAGATAACTTTGAATAGTCCAACCAAATTCAGGAACAAAATTAGAAAAAACAAAATCCTGTATAGCTTCAGAAAAATCGCTCAATACAGAAACACTTCCGAATAGACCAAACATGACCGTAATCAACGGGACGATAGATAGCAATGTTGTATACGCAAGAGAAGATGCTGTTTGCATGCCACGTAACGCATAAAAATGACGCAAGAAAAAACGAGAAAAATAAAACGCCTTTATTAGATTCGTTTTAATAATATTAATTATGTTTTCCGACATTTCAGCTCGTCATATGGTTATATATTAACTATCATCATTAAATACTAAATATCACATAAAATACAGTTTTGGAGTCACCATGAAAGCAACAATCTATCACAACCCACGATGTTCCAAGTCAAGACAAACACTTGCGATCCTTGAAGAGAAAGGTGTTGATATCGATATTATTGAATATCTACAAGCATCACCTGACAAAGAAACCCTGGCAAAAATTTTAAAACAACTCGATATCGCACCATCAGCATTGGTTCGAAAAGGCGAATCAGTATTCAAAGAGCTTAATCTAAAAGACAAACTTGATGATTATGATGCTTTGTTAGATGCAATGGTAGCAAACCCAATATTAATTGAACGTCCTATTGTTTTAGCAAACGACAAAGCATGTATTGGTCGACCGCCGGAATCTGTTCTGGATATTATTTAAAAGTATTTCTATAAGTATGACTAACATCCTCGTTCTTTTTTATAGTCGAAACGGCAGTGTTGCCGAAATGGCGCGACATATTTCGCATGGCATTGAATCGGTGAGTGACTGCAAAGCCATTTTGAGAACAGTGCCATCAGTTTCGACAACATGCGAAAGTACTGAGCCAGACATTCCTGATTCAGGCTCTCCCTATGCTACTCATGAAGATTTAATCTTGTGCGACGGACTTGCCTTAGGCAGCCCTACCCGTTTTGGTAACATGGCCGCACCGATGAAATACTTTATTGATTCCACATCTGATATTTGGGCTTCAGGTGATTTAGCAGGAAAACCGGCAACGGTATTTAGTTCAACAGCAAGCGTACATGGTGGACAAGAAACAACTTTGATTTCAATGATGTTGCCGTTGTTACATCAAGGCATGTTGATGCTTGGCATTCCATATACTGAGTCAGGCTTATTTGCCAATGAAGGTGGCGGCACACCTTATGGCGCAACACATGTTGCTGGAAGTAATAACGAATTGCCTATTAGTGATAATGAAAAAGCACTCTGTATTGCAGTTGGTAAACGATTAGCCGAAATTAGTAAGAAATTAAAAACGGGTTAACTCTTTTTAGTCTGCTTTCGGCTGCCAATAGCTAAACTCTCAATACGCAGGATTCGGCCAGAAGCGGATGTTCACGCACTCGGTGAATTTGACTCTATAGCAACTCGATTTATATGCTTTGCTACCCAAAAAACATAAGTTATCTCTAAAAATGTTAAATAGACAAGATCAATTACTGTGCTTTCATCTGGAACCCCACCCATAAACATTTCCTGCAAAGTAAAAACAATAAACATTGTTGGCAGCATTAACAAAACAAACATGCGTATAAATACGACCCAACTTATAGCCATGTATCGTACAACAATATGGCGTCCATTTTTCCCGCCGTTGCATTTATATATGAAAAGCAATCCCAGGATTGCGACAAAACCGGCTACTATTCCCGTTAAGGTATCAAATCTGTTTGGATTAATGTATTGAATCATAGCAAGGGAATAAAGCACTGTGCTTGCCATTAAATATTTGAATGACTCGTGCTCTGGTAAATCACCAGCTATAAGCTCTTTGTTTAAATTATTAATCTTCCAGATATACATACTTAATTCCTTATAATTGCCTAATTATTCGATTATCAATCTCACATTGATTAAGAGTTTTTACTTTTTTGATTCATTACATTTCTTTATTGAATTATGCTTATTGTCCGCTTTTGATCGTTTAAATTATAACTCTCGATTCAGTCAGATGCTGTCATTAATGTTTTATTGATTTGAAGGGTTCATATAGTAAGCACCCCAACCCATCAACCAAGGAAGGCAGAAAAGTAGAACGAAAACAGAAAAGTTAAAAATCCCTTTCCAACCTCTGGTTGCTACTAAATAAAATGGCAACACAATCGGCCAAGCAAAAAACAAGAATGCACCAAATTCATATGGCCGGTGATATTTCCGTTTCTTTGCATCATCAAATGCCCACCAAGCAATCACTAGTGTTAATGCCAATGTCATTACAAACCTTGCTTCAATGCTTGGATCGTGGCCTGCGTATCCCATTACCGAATAATGTAATACCGATAGTCCTACAATCAATCCTATTGCCCAACTAGCTTTCATGTCTTCCTTGTTTGAAATATTAATTAATGTAAACCTATTAATTAAATAAGTCCGCTATGAGTTAATTTTATCATCATTCGTATTTCGGCCAGAAGTGGACATTAAATGATTTATTCTATTGGTAATAAGTCTTTGACTTCACTTCTTACTTTCATAAGAACTAAACCCACGATAATTACTGAAATAGAGGAAGCTAATAAATTATTTAACAAATCATTTTTATAAATATAAAATTCATAATATGAATAATATACTGATACGTATATGCAGCCCACAAACATTATTTCGCATAATCTTCTTAAAACAATGATTCCAAGTTTATTGTTTTTAAGCACTAAATATACTGCAACAATACAAAATATTCCAAAAATTAAATGCAGTCCTTCAAACACCAAGTATGTATTGAAAAGAATACTAAAAATGAAAGAAATATCATTGTTTGATAACTCTTCTTTTTTTTGAATATATAAATTTATTCCTGCAATAGAATTGTAGATACTTCCAACCCCTAGCATAACCCACAAAACCATAAGAACTCTTTTAGACTGTTCCTTCATAATTTATTTACAACTTCCGCTCTGGGTCATGCTCATTGTATCTCTCAATTCGGCCATAAGCGGACGTTAACGCTCGGTTAATTTGAGCCGCGCTTTTTGCGGCGACAAATTGAACCGCTTGTTATATGTGTTTTTCATTTATTATTTAATAAATAGATTCTGTTTATTTCACTAGGATCAAGTTTTACTAAATAAGCTTCGATCTCTTCTAGCTTGTACTTTTTTGGAAAAATTATCACAAAGACATTAGCGCTTTGCTCGTCAATAACTAGGCTCTCTTGTTCGACATCACATTCTTCCGTTAAATAATCATCTATGTAATCAAGCAATTCGGCGTCAGTGGTAATAAGCTTAACTTTCCCATCTGCGCTAGTTTCCAGTGATATATTAGGTAGTATATTTTTCATTACTTTTATTACATATAACTATATTTTAAGGGACACTTTGTCCGCTTTGAGGTGTTAAAAGTATGATTCATGATTCGGCCAGAAGTGGACATTAAATATTATTTGAATTCTGATATAAATTTAAAGCAGTATCGTAGAATTCTTTAACGTCACTTTCTGAACTGAAATAACGTTTAGGAATAATATGAAAAAGATAGTCAGGCATCTGGAATAAAATATAGTGATTAGTTAATTTTATATCCTGAAAAACACTCCATCTATTGAGACCCTCATTGATACTGGTCTTTTCGTGCAGGCCATCTTCGGATAGTTCATATTCGTGCTCACCCAAAACGCCGTTACTCTCTTTTTTTAAGAAAAGAAGAGAACAAAAAGAATAGGCAGTACCAAACAAAAATGCGATTACAGTTCCTAGAGCAGTTACTTTTGCTGCTCGTATCCATTCTTTCTCACAATCAGGAAACCCACCTGACCAAGAGTAAAATGCAAAAACAATTAATGCGAAAATAAGGAGATTCACATAAGTAGACTTCAATTTCGGAAGACATGCTAAATAAAGCCACATTAAGTCTTTTCTTTTTATCTCTACCTTGATTTTCATTTCACTATTTATTTCCGTTTTAGGTCTTTCTAAAATCTATTCATAATCCGACCAGAAGCGTTCATTACTCATCAACAAATTCATTTGATGATGATTTAATGAAATCACTACTCAGTGGAGAAAATGCTCTTAAACCTCCATCATCTATGCAACCATGAACTCGAATATCACCATTTGGCTTATCGTCCCAATGTGTAATGATTTCAATATAATATTTCTTACTATCATTAGACGTGACTTCAAAAGTGATGGGGCTTTTATCAATGTTCTTTTCTAAATCTTGATAAGGAATTGGACGAAATTTTTCTAATTCTTTTTCGAGAATTTCAATTGCTTCTTGTTTATCCATAAACGTTAATATGTCCGCATTGGGTCGATCTTAACATGTTTAAGAATACACCAAAAAGCAGACACTTATGCCCCCATAATTCCATCAAAGATTAAATTAATCATTCTTTTGAAATTTGGCCAGAAAGGTTCTTTTTTGATTATTCGATAAATTAAAGCAGAGATTGCATAGAGAACTATCATTACTGCAATTAAAAAGAAAAGACCTTGAATTAATGTGCTTATATCCATATTGTGTTTTTAAGAAATATTATGTCTGCTTTTATTCTAATTTAACATCTTTCTCATACCGGCCATATGCGGACATTAGCATCTTAGATCAAATCGTTTCATCAATATCTTTTTTAGTCTTCTCATCCCCATTTTGGGGTTCAGCTTGATCTTTCTTATCAGGAGAAGGAATAATTGATAAAACTATAATTGCAACAATAACAAAAATGAATTGATAGAATGTAACACCAATAAAAGTCCAACCTATATTATTTCTTGGCGATACAAATACTTCAGTGTAATAAGCATAAATACCAAAAAACGAGATAACTATAGCTACTAAATTTCTCAATGTAGAAAGTAATTCTGTCGCAGAGTTAGAGCGATTAGCCATTAAAATAGCATAAGGTATTCCAATAATTGGTATTAAAATAATTGATTCGAATAGATCATTTGCAAACTCACCGAACAAAACAATAGCACTACAAGAGACTATTCCAATAACGCATATTAAGTCACACGTATCTCTGGGTTTCATTCTATATATTCCTAGTGTTAATAAAATAATGCCCGCTTTGGGACGTTAAAAGTGTAGCTCATCATTCGGCCAGAAGTGGACATTAACTTATTGAACTTATGGGCGCGAGCCATGTGAGCTTCCATGTGTCGTGACTTATTATGTATTTTTCCATTCATACCTAAATTTCCCACTCATATCTTTTGCCCACGAACCAAATTTTCTGCCAAATTCATTGATTGCTTCTGGTTCGCAAATTACATAAAAGAGCATACTAGATTTGGAAGGTGGTTCTTGACGATTATCAAAGCAAAACTCAAAGGCAGAATGGCCAACACCATCAAGAACTAATGCTTTAAGGCAGAAATCGCAGTAGTAATTTTCCTCTGATCCATATTCGAGTTTAATAACATCATCAATTGTTTTAGGAAACTCTTCTAATTTGATACCGAATTCAGACAGTGCTCCTGGATAGACATAAAATTCCAATGAACCTGTCTGTATGTCATTTGAGACGCGAACACCTAATTGCACCGCATCATCATCGTCTGTCCATAAATTTTGAAATTCGATAAATGGCATATTTTAATTTCGCCGACTATATATCAATGAACACTTTGTCTGCTTTGGAACGATTTCATTGTAACTCTTTATTCGGCCAATAGCGGTAGTTAATAAGATTTATTAAAAGCTGCTGTTTCATACTGAAAGCGGGCTGTCATCTACATCTGAATGAAGTACTCATAACGCTGTAGGGCGGCGGCTCATTGGCGAAAAGTAGCATGGCATTGCACACAATAGTTTAATGTTGTCTGCAATGCATGGAGTGATTTGTTCACATCTTTTGTTTTTAATGTATTAGCAAGAACGTCACCACTTTCAT
>JAJFKK010000172.1 GCA_021773245.1 Gammaproteobacteria bacterium
GATGTACCATTAGCATTTAATGCGGCAACATCATTTCCATTTTGGTCTTCAATATTGGCGCCATCTTCTTGTAAAACACCGCCTGCAGCTGAGTATTCTGATCCGTCTCCATTGAAACTTCCTGTTTTATTTTTTCGGTAAAATGTATTGCCACTTATTTGTATATTATCATTTACCCAATGAGTTCCTTCTAAATTTATCATCGTCATTTCATTATCTGTTTGATCTGGAGATGTAAAAACTGCTGCTCTATCAATTTCAAGCAATTCAGCCGGAGATGAACCATTACCGATCAGGTTTGTATGTGCTTGGTTTAAGGTTAAATCAAACGTTGTGTCATCACCTCGATAACTAATTGCTCCAAAAAGATTTAAGGCATCTGATGGTGAAGCATCGCGCCAACCATCTTCATTGAAATAATTAGCTGTAGCAAAATAGCCCCATGTTCCATTGTTACCACCACTTTCAATAGTAGTTACAACGCGTTCAAATGAGCCGCCATATGTTTCAAGGCTATGACCAGTGTGTGTGAAACCATTTTTAGTGGTAATTGATAATGAACCGCCAAGCGCATTTAAACCAAATACAGGGTTTGCGCCACCTATAAGATTGATACTGCCAATGGAAGACTCAGGAACAAGATCCCAATTCATGGAATCACCGAATGGTTCATTAATACGGACGCCATTTTGGTATACGGCTAAACCTTGAGGTAAACCTAATAGCGGAGAAAGTGTGTAGCCACGATATTGTACATCGGCTTGTAAGGGATTATTTTGGGCATCATTAATACTGACACTACCTAAGTTGCGATTCATGAAATCGGTTAAATCTAATGTTTGGCTCTGTTCCAAATCGTCACTGGTTGCGGTCTGAACGCTATAGGGAATGAGTTCTTCAGGTAAGCCAACGCCGTGCATAGGTGTGATACCAATTACTTCAATCGCTTCATTTTCTTCAACGCTATCTTCCGCAAAAGTAGTTTGAGATGCTGTGATTGCAATAAAAGATGCTGTATAGGCTGCGATAAGGCGTGCAGACATAATTATTTACCCCCAAAGTAATATCTTATGTTTAAATTTTGAGGGAAGGAGGTTAACGATATATCTATATGAATAAAAGAGAGTTTTGTCTAAAAAACACAGGAAAAAATCCTGAATTGAAGTTTATGAAGATGGCTTAGAGATGTTCTTCCAGTATTTCGCGTTCTTCTTCACTAATTTTTGCATTTTGCAGTCGGTTTTTAATCATATCGCCGTTTATATGGCCTGCTTCAATTAGACCCAGTTTTTCTTCAGGAGAAAGTGTATCCATAAAAAACAGATTACTCGGCGGATGATAACCTGCATCTATAATAACGTTTGCCTCATTGGCCATAAGTCGGTATTTACCAATATCCTTATTTAGTCTTTCATCAGCAAAATTTTTGTCTGCTATTCCGGATGTATATATTGAATGAATTTCCATCTTATAGCTGATGATGTGTGCTGGATCACCGGTTTTTTCAATATCAGCTTCGATATGAGCGAGACGTGGGTGTAATAATTCGCGCAAGGTATCAAGTACTTCTTGATCTTCAAGTCGTTCGGAATAGATATCCAGAATATTATCAATATCTAATTGCGTATAAGTATCAGTGGTAAACAGCTCATTTTGTCGATAGGTTAATAATTTGAATGAACGAAAGCCTAGTTGTTGCTGAATGTCAGTCAGCTCTCGTATGTGTTTATTAAAACCGATTGCGCATACCAATTGGGTATGATTTAGCCCGAGTTGAACAGCGACCATATTGATGCGTTTGATGAAATCTGCTTCTTCATCCGTGCTGGTTTTGTAAAAAATACGAACCAGATCATCATCTGAGGCTGTTAATAATTCAGTAAAACTTGGCATAATCCATCAAGTATTTTCGCGGTTAAGTTTTAAGTGATCATATAGGATTTTCTTTTCAACATCAGAAATCTTTGAGTCACTTAGACGTGTTTCAATCAAATCCCGTGGTATTAATCCTTTATCAAGTAACTTTCTCTTTTCTTGTGGCAATATACTTTCACGAAAAAACACATCGCCAGCAGGAATAATTTTATTTTCAACAATTAACGTGACTTCGTTTAAAAGAGCTCGAAAACCACTGTCAGATTTATTTAATCGCGTTTCTACAAAATCAATACCGACTATTCCATCTGAATAAATTGCACGCATTTCTTCCTTGTATTTATCAATAATAAGAGAGTTTACAGTTTCTTCAATTCTTTTTTCTATACTTTCAAGCCGATTTGATAATAAATATTCCATTATTTGTTTGTTATCAATATCGTTTTTTACAATAGAATAAATCGATAGAATATTATCCAATGTTAAAAGTTTATAAATATCTATTGTGAAGAATTCATTTCGAGAGTTGACTAAACTGTTATGATTCTTAAAGCCTAATATAGTTGCTATTTCAGGTAACTTTTTGACGGATTTATTAAACCCTATTGCACAAACTAATTGTGCTTCACGAAGCTTTAACTGAATAGCTATAGCTTCGGCTTTATCTTCATTAATGCCTTCTGATTGATTAAATTTATATAGAAGTTGAAGGAGTTCTTCTTCGCTGTAATTGAGTATTTCTTTAAACGAAGCCATTAGTTAGTTACCCTCGAACAACTTTTTAAGGCTGTAACCCTTGAAGTATGCCGGTGTTTCGAATCCATGGTTTGGCGTTTTGTATTGATTTAGGTAATTCGCCAATGGCAAGTTCTGCATCTTGGTAAGTATCATATAAGCCATATATAGCAGTATAACGGGTAATATCATTAACAATAACTTCAATATAGCCAGATTCATCACCAAATTTAGAAGTTTTTAAATAGTTGATAATATCTTTCTCACTGACAACACTCCCGAGCTGTAATGTGTAATTATCCGATGCCTGTTGTCGAAGCCAGTTACTTAAATTCAAGTCATTATTGGATGTATTTGGTGAAATTGTTTCAGTTGATGCTGCATTTGTCTTTTCAATAGACGCATCTTCATCTTTTCGCTTAATAGTCTCAGACTCAGTTTTGGCTATGTCGACTGTATTGTTTTTAGGTAATGTCTTTAATTTCTCAATGGCTTCTTGCAAACCTTGATCGGCGGCAAGTTGGTACCAATCTCTCGCCTTATTTAAATCTTTTGAAACGCCATAGCCATTTTCATGGAATACACCGAGGTTGAATTGAGCTTGGGCAACATTTTGCGCTGCAGATTTGTTAAACCATTTTAAAGCGGTGGCATAATTTTTTTCTTTACTTTGACCAAAAGCATACATGACGGCCAAACTATATTGTGCATTCCCATGGCCTTGTTCGGCTGCTGCATCAAATAGCTTTCCTGCCTTGTCATAATTTTTTGGTATACCTATGCCACGATAATGCATTAAACCAAGGTTAAATTGAGAGTCAGCAATACCGGCATTCGCCGACATTTCCCACCATTTTGCTGCTTCAATATAATTTTGCTCTACGCCCTGGCCTTGAAAATATTTTACGCCTATATCATGTTGTACTAGAGGCACGCCTTGTTCAGCGGCCATTCGATACCATTTTATTGATTCAGAAGAATTCTTTTCCACGCCGTGACCATAGTCATACATTAAGCCCAGGGTGATCTGCGCTTGTGAATTACCATCTTCAGCTAATGGCTTAAGAATTTCTAAAGCAAGTTGGTAATCTTGACTGAGATAGGCTTGTTTTCCTTCTTCATAAGTTGCCGCATAAATTGAAGCAGAAAAAAAGAACAAGCAAAAGAAAAGAAGTGAAATATTCATCCATGAATAATTACAGTTAAGAGATTGTCCTAGATTGGCCTTCATTTATTTTTATCGTTAGGGTAGAACTATTTACCGAATATTATTCTATGCCATGGTTTTAGCAAGAGCGAATATTTCTTCGGCATCAAATAGTTGGTCATTACTTTCAAATAATTTATCAATACATGCTCTATGTAATGCTAATTTCAAAGTACCGAAACCAATTGCTCCCCAAATAATTTTGCCATGTCTGTCTTCACCTCTATCCATCATATCACTACCACCAATACCTATTGGAGGAGTTGCATTGGCATCGGCCATGAGTTCAATATTGCTATTGTTTTCCCAGTGTTCTAGTTTTAACAATTCAATACCTGCGGCACCAGTTGCGAATACAACTTGGGCATCTTCAATGAGTTTACCCCGAGCATCACAATCTACTGCTTCAGCTGGTGTGATATCAACATCAAAGCTACTTTTCATATCAGCACATGCCTTTTCAGAGCGGCTCAACTGACGAGAACTAACAATGACTTCACTGGCTCCTTCTTTAGCCAACATAATAGCTGCACGCTGTCCAACCGGACCTGTTCCGGCTAAAACAACAGCCTTTTTACCTTTTATTTCACCACTACTTAATAATTTAGCGACACCGGCGGCGGCAGTAGTATTGCTACCATTACTATCGAGCATGACTGAAACGCGAAAGTCGTAAAAAAAGTTTTTTTGAACTGCTTTAAAAAGCTTTTCTCCTGCCACCATGTCACTACCGCCGACAAACAAAGCAGTGTACTTTTTCTCTTTTGGTGCGCGTGTAAAAATGGCTCCTTCAATTAGAGGTGTGACATTTTCTGGAGTGACACTACCATGACCGATGACATGATCGGCGCCACCATCATAAGCAACGACGGTGTCGAATACAGCAGGGTGAATATCGGTATCTAGTTGGAAGAGAAGCTTTTTCATTTTTGTTGGTTCCTGTGGAAATAGTCTATCTTAAATAAAACTAATATAATCAATAGTATACGGTTAAAATCAGCGAATTAATTAATAAATGGCTAGCTTAAAAAAGCGCATAAGGTACCTGATGTGGCATTATGCGACAAGCCGCTAATTTATTTACATTATTTATTTGTTTTTTATAACTTACCGTTTTATTAGCTTCTAGCATATAATCGCGGTCTTTTTTTAATGTTTCTTGAGGGGGACACATGATAAAAGATATGACAATTCAGGATTTTCTGGATGGATTGGCGAGTAAGTCATCTACACCAGGTGGTGGTGGTGCAGCAGCCGTTTCTGGTGCTATGGGCGCTGCTCTGATAAGTATGGTTGCAAATTTTACGGTTGGTAAGAAAGGTTTCGAAGATGTAGAGGCTGAATGCAGAGAAATTTTAACCAAGTCTGAGCAATTAAGATCTGATTTAACCGATGCTATTAAAGATGACGTTGATGTTTTTAATCGAGTGATGGCGTCATACGGTATGCCAAAAGAGACAGATGAAGAAAAATCAGCTCGTTCAACTGAAATTCAAGCAGCATTGAAAGCAGCCACCGATGTACCTCTTCAATGCGCTAAATTATGCAGGGAAGTGATAAACCTTAGTCAGCCAGTTGCAGATAAAGGCAATAACAATGTTATCAGTGATGCTGGTGTTGCAGTATTGGCAGGTTATGCTGGTCTGAGAAGTGCTGCATTGAATGTTTATATCAACATTGGCGGTATAAAGGATAAGGAGTTTGCTGATGATCGTCGTCAACAGTTGGAAGCATTGTTGGATGGCATGGATACTTTAAAAGAAGAAATTTACGAGTTAGTCAAAAGTAAGCTGTAAATACTTATTTCCATGCGTATTAATTTATAGATTGATACGCATGGAAAAATCGATTGCTTGAACGTGTTTGGTTAAGGCGCCAATGGAAATATAATCTATTCCAGTTTCGGCAATTGCGCGTATTCCTTGTTTATCTACATTACCTGACGCTTCTAATTTAGCGCGACCAGCTGTTATTGAAACGGCTTTTACAAGTTCTGCAATATTAAAGTTATCCAATAAAACCTGATCTGGTTTGGCTTCAAGTGCTTCTTCTAATTCTTGTAATGATTCAACTTCTACTTCCACTGGAACATTTTTTTTCTTCGCTATCAATATCGCTTCAGTAATACTGCCGGCAGCAATTATATGGTTTTCTTTTATTAAAATTGCATCATAGAGTCCGATGCGATGATTGATACCACCTCCACAAGTTACTGCATATTTTTGCGCCAGACGTAAGCCGGGAATTGTTTTTCGTGTGTCGAGAATTTTAGTATTAGTGTCATTTATTAGACTCACAAAAGATGCTACAGATGTTGCCGTTCCTGACAATGTTTGTATAAAATTTATAGCAGTTCTTTCACCTGTGAGTATTGTTCGAGCCGAACCCTTCAGCAGACAAAGGCGTTGATTAGGTGTAATGGCATCGCCATCCTTAACATGCCACTCAACTTTTATACTGGGGTCTAATTGATTAAAGACTTCAGAAAACCATTGGCAACCAGCCAAAGTTGCATGTTCCCGAGTTATCAGTGTTGCTGATGCTATTGCATTGTGTGGAACCAAGTCGGCCGTAATATCCCCAGAGCCAACATCTTCATTCAATGCCATTTTTACATTAGCAATGATTTCGCTTTCGTCGATTACCATTTTGATTTTTTATTATTAAAGTATTGTCGTGTTTTACTAAAGACGACAGGGCTAAGTAAAAGTAATGCAATTAAATTAGGAAGCGCCATGAGACCATTAAATACATCCGCAAATGTCCAAACCAGTTCGAGCTTCATAATTGAACCAATGAAAATAGCAATAATCCACAATACTCGATAAGGTTTTATTATTTTAGTACCGAATAAATATTCAGCACTACGCTCACCGTAATAACTCCAACCGAGAATGGTTGTAAAGGCAAATAACACCAGCCCAAAGCTGACGACATAACCACCATAACCATAGAGACCCGTTGAAAAAGCTTGAGAAGACATACTCACTCCCTTTAAACCACTATCCCATGTTCCGGTTAATATGATTACAAATGCAGTAAGGCTACAAATAATTATTGTATCGATAAATGTACCGAGCATGGCTACCATGCCTTGTTTTACAGGATCATTTGTTTGAGCTGCTGCATGCGCAATAGGTGCGCTACCTAATCCTGCTTCATTTGAAAAGATACCTCGAGCACAACCCCAGCGAATAGCCATCCAGATCGAAGCACCAAGAAAACCACCACTTGCTGCAGAACCTGTGAACGCACTTGTAACGATGAGAGAAATTGCATCAGGTAGCTTTTCAATATTTAAAATAACTATAGCGAGAGCAGCAAGAATGTAAGTAATAGCCATAAAGGGAACCAACTTTGCTGCAACTTGGGCAATACGTTTTACGCCACCAATGATGACTAATCCAGCGAGTATCGCCATGATAGCCCCGGTTAGCATAGTTGGAATATTAAAACTGGAATAAATTTCATCGGCTACTGAATGAGATTGCACCATATTACCAATACCAAAAGCAGCAAACATGGCAAAAAAAGCAAATGAGCCTGCCATCCAACGCCAATTATCACCCAAGCCATTTCGTATGTAATACATGGGGCCGCCAACATAATTGCCCAACGCATCTTTTTCTCGATAACTAACGGCGAGTACCGCTTCGGCATATTTCGTTGCCATGCCAAATAACGCGATTACCCACATCCAGAATATGGCACCTGGTCCACCAAAATAAATAGCAGTGGCAACACCGGCAATATTCCCTGTCCCGACTGTTGCAGAGAGCGCAGTCATTAAGGCTTGAAAGGGACTGATGTCTCCTTCTATATGTGAAGTATTTTTTCGACTTTGCCACAAGGTTTGAAAGGCAAGTGGAATTTGTCTCCAAGGCACAGCTTGAAGGCCAATAGTGAGATAGATTCCCACAATGGCTAATAAAGGGATAAGTAAATATTCTCCCCAAATAATACTGCTAAATGTATTTAGCTTGTCTTGTAACCACTGCATATTATTATTCTCGTTTGCTTGGTCATAAGTTGTTGAAAAAGAGACAGTTTAATCGTTATTGGTCAATATTGTCTAATTAGTAACTTATCGCCTTCTTGAGAAAAATCGAGATGCTTTAAAAAACTCATACCCAAGAGGATTTCTTCTCCCTCAAAATAGGGGTTTATATTGGCGCTAATGTCGTTTAATTCTATTGCTCCAAGACCAACACGAGCCAGTCTAGTTGCGTAAACATCTATTTCTCCATTTGCAGTCCCGACAGGTATTTTTATGCCTGCTTTAAGTTTTAAACGTTGTGCAATTTTTTCAGGAATGCTGATATCAGTTGCACCAGTGTCGAGTATAAATACAACGTCTTGATTGTTTATAGTGCCGTTTGCAACATAATGGCCATAACGGTTCCGCTGTAATTCTACTTGTTTAGTATTTCCTGTTTGTGTTCGAGTGAGGTTTTGATTGGGATTATTTTGTTTTTCTAAATAGTTTGAAAAATATAGTGTCAGCAATCCAATAGCTAAGATCCAGCCGATAATTACCATCCCACTACCTAATCGTTTTTGAAAGTTTTCTTCGCTCATCCTAGTGTTCTCAATTGGATTCGTTTGAGTGTGTGTTTTTTAGGTTTAGATGCGCCAACTAGAAAGCCGCACATAGTTATGTACAGGACGTACAGTATGCTGGTTTTGCAGGAGCAAAAGCCAGCGATTCTACGTAAGGCTTTCGCTGTTAAGCAAATGAGCCTAAAAAACGTGCAATCAAATGAGTAGGCAGACTAATACAGTTCAAGTTGATACAGAAAATAATTAATAGTGTCATAACTATAAGCTATTGTTTTAATGGTGTGTGACTTCGATTTAAGGCCGTTCAATTGAGAACACTAGGATTAACTTAAGATTTTGTCATAAATGCCGCTATTAGTGCTATCGAAACAAATTTTTTAAATTATGCGACGTATTAACCATAAAATAATTAGTTCATTGCTCGTTGTCTTTCTTGGTTCGTTGATGACGTTGTCATTTGCTGCGGAAGAAGGATCTTCTGAATCGGAAAATGCTCCTGATGAGAAAATGCAAGAATTGAATTTCTATACTGCGGCCAAGGAAGGTCGTTTAAGCCAAGTGAAAGCAATGTTGTCATCAGGGATGAATGTTAATTCCAAAAATGCAGCAGGACGCACTGCCTTGATGGGGGCGGCTTATAATGGAAACAGAAGTATTGTTAAGGAACTGGTTGCTGATGGTGTTGATGTTAATCTGGCTGACGAACAGGGAAAAACGGCATTAATGTTAGCGGTGGCAAATAAACGAATGGATATCGTTGAAGTTTTATTAAATGCCGGAGCAGATGTCACTCTTGCCGACAAAAAAGAGAAAACAGCGATAATAATGGCAGAAAAAGCCAAGAATAAAAAATTATTAAAAATGCTTGAGGCGGCAGCTGAATAATATGTCCATGGATGGACTGTATGTCGCGAGAGGACAGGAGTCCGGAGCGACTAGTCAAATACCAAGCGTATTCCTGCAAAAATATGGCGTTTATCTGCCGCGTAATAATTGCGAAAGCTGGAACGATTAATCTGCTTCTTCGTGTATATACTGCCACCGCGTAGCACGTAATGTTTTTCATCAAAGTAGGGAACGGAATAACCTTCGTAAGGAAAAGCTGAAAAACCAGGGTAGGGATGGAATGTATTCTGACACCACTCCCAGACGATGGATTTTTTCTGTAATAGATTATTTCTGGCAGCGACCTCCCATTCGTATTCATGAGGTAAACGTGCGTCACACCATTTAGCAAATGCTTCTGCTTCATAATAACTTAGGCCATGAACCGGATGAGATTCTTCAAGCGAATACGCACCGTTATGATCAACACCATAGTAGAGAGAATTATTATCAAGACGCCAATGGTGCGGGTGTTTATATCCAGCTTTATTAATCCAATCCCATCCTTGCGTAGACCAATGTTTTTTCTCTGTGTAACCGTCCTCATAAATGAATTGTAAAAACTCACTATTGTTTACTGGGAGTGTCGAAATTTGAAAACTATCCAGTTTAATAGTTTGCACTGGTTGTTCATTGTCATAACGGTGTTTTTTTTCTGAACCAATATTATATGAAGAAGATTCAATACCTCTGGTGTCAGGTATTAACTTAATTGGATTTAATTTTTTAGTGCTAATAAATTTAGTGTTTAACTGTTGAATTTGTATTTCGGTTAGTACCATATGCATGGTTTCAATGTGTTGCGAATAGTGCTGAATTAAAAAATAGACTAAATAATTATCTTTTAATAATGGATATTCGCTTTTGTTTAGCAAAGCAGACTCAAGTAAATAATAATTTTCTTTTTGTGTTGTAATTGCCCAATCAAGTAAATCTATTTTGTCAGGTAATGAAGAACTACGTGATGGTTTATGGCTTAACTCCGGCACATAAAGTGACTTTAAAGACTCATCAATAGAATCTTGATTTAGTAATTTCTCTCTAATCCAATAGGATTCTGTGTAAATGCAATGGCCAAGGTGCCAACCAACTGGACTTAAGTCAGGGTGAAATTGGTGATGATAATTTACATTAGTAACGGATTGTATAATCGTTAAAACTTCATTTTGTAAGTCGTGAAATTCAACGAGCAATTCTTTCATAAGTTAGTTTGACTAATCACTGACGAATTATTAAAACTGATAAGCGTATGTTCAGGAAAGGCGATCCATTCATTTTCAGGAGTAAGTGGTTCGGAAGCAATGCTAACATTGTCGTCATTGAGTAAATAGTAAAGGCTAGGGCATTTAGCATTTATTGCATGGCGACTGGCGTATAGATGCTCGCCGTCACTGATTACAATATTTAATAACGCTTTAATATTATTGTTACAGAATATTTTCAATTCGTTAATCGTGGCAACGATAGCATCAGATAAAGACTGATGACTTAAGAGTTGTTCTTGTAATAATGCAAATAAGTAAAGTGAATCGCTATTGCCATTAATTTCGGCACGAAAGTCATTGGATAAGATATGTAGGAAATCGGCTTTAACCGTATTGTCAAAAGGGCTTAAGCAACCATTGTGAGTAAAAATTAAATTCCCTTTTATAAACGGTTGTGTATTTGTTTCATTAACGCCTTGTCCCGGAGTCGCACTTCGAACATTAGCTAACCAGAGCTTACTTTTTAAAGAATGACCTAAACCTTCTAAATTTGTGTCCGACCAGATGGGTAATACATTTTTATAAGTACAGGGTATACGATTGTCTGATAACCATGCGATACCATATCCATCGGCATTAATAGTTCCTTCTCTCATTTCATTAGGTGCCCAGGATTGTTTGACAAGGCTGTGCTCAGGTTCCAGTAAGAATTGAGACAATGTGATTTCTGAACCAAGATAAGCGGCTAATCGACACATTAAATTTTCTCCCTAAAATCTCTCTTTGGGTATTTGATACTGTTATAGTTATCTTATAATCTTAACAGGCATATAAAGGCATTGAAATTGAAGAAACAGAATTACCAAATTGATGAGCAGGGAGAATGGTTAACTGGAGTTCGTTCAATTTTGTCGCCAAATTGTGATGAGCGACCCGAAAGCACTGAAATAGATTTGTTAGTCATACATGGAATTAGCTTGCCACCGAAAGAATATGGTGGTGATTTTATCGATCAATTATTTACCAATACATTGGACGCTAATGGCCATCCATATTTTGCAGAGATTCATGAATTGCGTGTGTCATCGCATCTGCTCATTGATCGTAAAGGCAAGGTTACGCAATACGTTCCCTTTACTATGCGCGCGTGGCATGCAGGAGAATCCGTTTTCGAAGGTCGTTGTCAATGTAATGATTTTGCGATTGGCATTGAGCTTGAAGGGTGTGACGAGGAAGCTTATTGTGAAGCGCAATATCATACCTTGGCTATAGTCACAGATTTGATCTGCCAACGCTGGCAGAAAATAACAAAAGATCGTATTGTGAGTCATAGTGATATCGCGCCAGGCAGGAAGACTGATCCAGGGCCGGCTTTTGACAAAGACTATTATTTTTCATTATTAAAACTATGACGCTAATTTTTATACTTATTGCACTAGGTTTGGATTTTTTTCTGGGCGGACTTGAACGTTACCGAAACTACTGTTGGTTTACAGCCTTGTTTTATTTTCTGGAAAAACGATTGGCGCATTATAAACTTTGGGATGGTTCATTCGGCTTGCTGGTTTTGATATCGATACCGGTTATAGCCATGGTTATTGTACTGTCCACATTAGACCATTGGTCAGGCATTCTGGAGGGCGTTTTTACACTTCTTGTTTTAATTTATTGTCTTGCGCCGGAAGCTTTGGATAATCGACTTGATCTTTTAATCTCCGCAATAGATGAAGAGGATACCGATAGCATTTCTTCGTTAAGCGATGAAATAATTGAACTGTCGGTGATAGAGTCAGAAGACGCAAATGAGTTGGCAGTTATAAAGTCTGCTTTAGTCGAAACGCATAAAAGAACGTTTGCAGTAATTTTCTGGTTTCTTATTCTTGGTGCTGTGGGAGCCTTATTATATCGACTCGTAGATGAGTTGGACAAAAAGCTTAATGAAATTCGCGGCGGTTTTGCCGATAGCACTAATCTTCTGTTAAATATTCTTGAATGGCCATCATCAAGGATTATGATCTTTGCTTTGGCATTAGCAGGTAGTTTGGCCGATGTGTTTTCTGGATGGAAACACTCTGATCATCTTTCCTTTGATGTTAATAATAAAGTGATAGAGGAAGCTGGCATAGGAGCATTGCAGTATATGCCTGAAATTGAAGTGTCAGATCGAGAAAAGTCTTACTGGATAGGTGAGCTTAAATCGTTAATTAACAGAACATTAATTATCTGTTTAGCGGTATTAGGAATTATGACTCTCTCAGGAAAGTTAGGCTGAGGAAGTAGTGTTTAACTATTCACTCTAATATAAGCATCTACACGTTCAAATCTATAGCCAGCTTCATCGTGTATTAAAATGCAGTCTTTTTCGTACCAATCGCCCAAAACAATTCGTTTAGCTGATGTTCCGTTTATATCTACTTCATGTATCGCTTGTCGATGTGTATGACCATGGATTAACGTTTCAACATTAAAATTTTTCATTGTTTCTAAAACGGTGCTTTGAGCTACATCGGTTATTTCAGGTGATTTTTTTTGTACAGCATCAGCTGCGTAACTTCTTACATCACGCGCTATTCGTTTTCGTAAACCAAATGGCATAATAAAATAAATCCATTTAACCAATGGATGCGTTATAAATTTGCGCCATTTTTGATATTTCACATCGTCCGTGCAAAGTGTATCGCCGTGCATGAGCAATAATTTTTTGTTATCTAAGGTTATTACCGTCGGGTCATCAATCAATGTACAACCCGTCGCATTTGCAAATTCATTATTAAGATGAAAATCACGATTGCCACGCATTATAAATAATTGTGTTTGTGGACTATCTGAATAGTTACGTAATACAGAAATGACTTCCGGGTTGGGATGATGCTGATCATCACATCCAATCCAGAAGTCTTCGAACAGATCGCCAAGTATATAAAGCGCGCTTGCTTGTTTGGCTGGTCCGTCTAATAAGTTTTTAAACAGATCGAGTTTATCTAGTCTTTGATGACTAAGATGAAGATCAGAAATGAAGAGTAGTGTCATCTTCTATTTATGAAACTACTCTTCTTCTTCAAGTAAAACAGCTTTTTCAATTTCAATTATTTCTTCAGGCACATCTTGATGACCGTTTTTAGTTGTTGTCGGCTTTTCTTCAATCTTATTGACAACTTCGATGCCTTCGATGACTTTACCAAATACACAATAACCCCAACCATCCTGAGTTTCAGATGTGAAATCGAGAAATCCATTATCACTGGTATTGATAAAAAACTGTGCTGAAGCTGAATGAGGATCGCTGGTTCGCGCCATAGCGACAGTACCGTATTCATTTTTTAGTCCGTTATTTGCTTCATTCTGAACAGACTCATTAGTCGGTTTGGAATTCATTTCTTGATCCATGCCACCACCTTGAACCATAAAATCTTCAATGACGCGATGAAAAATAGTGCCGTTGTAATGCCCACTTTCAACATAGGCGATGAAGTTTTCTACTGTTTTAGGTGCTTCTTCAGAGTTGAGTTGAATAGTAATAGGGCCGAGTGTTGTTGTGAACTGCACCTTCATAATGAGTCTCCGGTATTAAAATTGTTTAAGAATAGAACATTTATGACGCGATTATGCCCATGATAGGAGTTAACTGACAAATTCCTTTTGTGGCATCAACGCCTTTCGGATAAGATTCGCGGCAGCTTACAGGATGTAACTACTGTCGCGGAAGGACAGGGAGTCCGAAGCGGCTACTTTTCGTTGAAAAACTACAAAATTCATATACTAAATAATACTGTGTTAAAAATTTATAACAGTTTAAAAAGACAGAAAGAAACCTTCAAACCAATCGAGCCAGGTAAAGTTCGGATGTATGTTTGTGGAATGACTGTTTATGACTTATGCCATATTGGTCATGCTCGCGTTATGGTGGTTTTCGATATGATTGCCCGACATTTACGTAATACGGGTTTCGAAGTTGAATACGTGCGTAATATTACCGATATCGATGACAAGATTATCAATCGTGCAAACGAAAATAATGAATCGATTACAGATTTAACTGAACGATTTATTACAGCGATGAATGAAGATTCAAATGCATTAGGTGTTGTTCCTCCAGATGTTGAACCAAAAGCAACTGAGCATATGGATCAAATTATTGAAATGATCACTAGCTTAATTGATAAGAAACATGCCTATGTCGGAAAAAATAAAGATGTTTATTTCGATGTCAGCTCATTTGAAAGCTATGGTGAGTTATCAGGGAAAAATACTGAAGAATTACGCGCGGGAGAACGTGTTGAGGTACAAGAAGACAAAGATGACCCCTTAGATTTTGTTTTATGGAAATCAGCTAAGGCAGATGAACCGAGTTGGGAATCACCATGGGGAAAGGGTCGGCCTGGTTGGCATATAGAGTGTTCAGCGATGTCGACATATTGTCTTGGTAATCATTTTGATATTCATGGCGGCGGTCAAGATTTACAATTTCCTCACCACGAAAATGAAATAGCGCAATCTGTATGTTCAACGGGTGAAAAATTTGCCAATGTATGGATACATAATGGTTTTGTCCGAGTCGACGAAGAAAAAATGTCAAAATCACTGGGTAATTTCTTTACGGTTAGAGAAGTGTTAAAAGAATACCAACCAGAAGTTATTCGATTTTTTATTCTTTCTAGTCATTATCGTAGTCCGTTAAATTATTCTACGGATAATCTTGAAGAAGCAAAATCTGCATTAAGTGGATTGTATACTTCATTAAGAGATACAAAAGACGCTGAAAATATTGAGCCGAATAAGGATTATGTAGAAGAATTTAATTCTTATATGGACGATGACTTTAGTACACCAAAAGCAATTTCTGTATTACATGAATTAGCAAAAGAACTTAATCGATGCACAGATAAGTCATCAAAAGAAACGATAGAGTTTGCGGCAACATTAAAATATTTTGGCAGCGTGCTGGGTTTATTACAGGATGATCCTCAAGCTTTTTTACAAGCAAAAATGGGTTCGAGTGATGACGAATTAGGCGAAGTTGAAATACAGAAGTTTATTGATGATCGCAGTGCGGCAAAAACGGCAAAGGATTACGCAAAAGCAGATGAAATTCGAGATCATCTTGTTAGCTTGGGAATTAGTTTAGAAGACTCGCCACAAGGGACTATCTGGCGTCGTAACTAGTTGATTTATAATTACTAATTAATTTTTGATTGGTAATTGACGGGATAGGGTGGACTGCGTATCATCCCACGTCCTGTTATAGGACGGATAGTCAAAAAATCGGGGCATAGCGCAGCCTGGTAGCGCATCTGCTTTGGGAGCAGAGGGTCGGGGGTTCGAATCCCTCTGCCCCGACCATTTTGATGAATCATTCTATAAGGTTTGAATGCGCCTGTAGCTCAACCGGATAGAGCACCGGCCTTCTAAGCCGGGGGTTAGAGGTTCGAGTCCTCTCAGGCGCGCCAATTTATTTGATGAATTGGTGTATGTATCAGAAATGAGAAAACTGTTTTAATGCGACAAAGACACACCTGATTTATGGTGAGCGTAGCTCAGTTGGTAGAGCCCCGGATTGTGATTCCGGTCGTCGTGGGTTCGAGTCCCATCGTTCACCCCATTTCGGGCCGTTAGCTCAGCTGGTAGAGCAGGGGACTCTTAATCCCAAGGTCGTAGGTTCGACCCCTACACGGCCCACCAAACTATCAATTAGAATTTTTTGTAAAATTATTCTGGCATACACGTGACAGAATATTATTAAGCTTTACAATATGTTTATATATTGTTTGAACATAAACAAAAATAACTGTCTAAAAAAATATGATTGATAGCAAAATATTTTATGGCTTGATTACATTCTTGATAATGTTTTCACTTTCGGT
>JAJFKK010000173.1 GCA_021773245.1 Gammaproteobacteria bacterium
CTCGTCGACTTCTTTCGCCCAGCCTTCGGGGTCGATCGGCGGCCATGCGGCGGACGCGTCGGTCAACGTGCTTTCGAGGCGCGGGCGGAAGTCGCGGCGCTCTTCGACGAGCAGGTGGTGGACGATGACGACGGGCGACCAGGCGTCCGCGTGAGGGCATCGATTGCGGCGGCTGTGCGTTCGAGGTCGTCGGCGGCGCGTGTGGCATGCGGGTCTGAGGTGTTCTTTCACAGTTCGGTGGACGAGATGCGCACGCCACACGGTCACGGCTTGCTGCCGCTACCGCAACTGCCCCCGAGATCACGGATCGGGAGTACACTGACTCGGGGTTCCCACGAAGAGGTGAAGCATGCTTCATGCCCGGTGCGGAAGGGTCGCCGTCGCTGTCGGACTTATGGTCCTCCTCGGTGGCGACGTGGAGGCGGGGGACGATCTGTCGACCGACGCACCACGCTTGCCAAACCGCGGCGTCCTCGAGCGTACGCCGTTGCGATTCCTTGAGAATCGTGGGCAGTGCGACCCGCGCGTTCGGTTCGTGGCTCAGGCCGGAGGGCTGTCCGCATTTGTTGGTGAAGGCGGCTTCGTCGTGCAAGCGGTGACGGAGCAAACCGGCGGTTGGGAGGGGCGCGCGTCACACCGTGAAAGTCCCGGGAACCTCGAGCCCGCGCTCGTGACGCGTACGGGTGTCAACCTCGCTTTTACTTTCTTGAATCCCGACCGTTCCGTGGAGCCGGTAGGCATTGAGCAGCTTCCCGGGCTTCATCACTACTTGCACACGAACGACCGCACCAAGTGGACGCGCCACGTGCCGTCGTATGCCGCGACTCGCTTTCCCGATGTTTGGGACGGCGTGTCGCTTGATCTCACGGAGCGCCAAGGTCGACTGGAGTTCGATGTGTTGCTCGAGCCCGGTGCGGATCTCTCGCGCGCTGTGCTGCGTTGCCAGGGCGGCGCGAGTCTCTCGGTGAACGTTCACGGTGAGCTTGTCATCGAGACTCCGGTGACGGAGCTGCAGTTGTCAGCGCCTGTTTCGTGGGAAGTTGCAACAGACGGTCGCCGCGTTCCGCTTGCATCGTCGTTTGAGCTCGTGTCCGACGACGCGTTCGCGTTCAAGGTGCCGGGATGGACCGGTGAGCGACCGCTCTGCATCGACCCGGGCATTCCGTTTGGTACCTATCTGGGTT
The DNA here is from genome assembly GCA_021773245.1 of Gammaproteobacteria bacterium. GTDB lineage: Bacteria > Pseudomonadota > Gammaproteobacteria > Eutrophobiales > Eutrophobiaceae > UBA7359. The sequence continues at coordinate 1,185 of JAJFKK010000173.1, forward strand.
CAACGTACGACGACGTCGCTTTTGGAATCGGCGTCGATGGCAGCGGCGATGTCTTCGTCGCCGGTCGCGCAGGGAATCCCGCGGACTTTCCGATCACGCCCGGGGTCTTTCAAACGACTTCCGCCGGAGGAGGCGATGCCTTTGTCTCGCGTTTCGACCCGACGATGAGCGTGCTGCGCTACTCGACGTTCGTCTCGGGTAGCTCGTTCACCGACTGGGTCGTGTCCTTTCACGTCGACGATGCTGGCCATGCGTTCGGAGCTGGACTCACAAACTCCACTGACTTCCCTACGACGATCGGAGCGTGGGACTCGACCTATGGAGGAGGGATTTCGGATGCCTATGTGTTCAAGCTCGTGGCGGATGGGAGCGACCTCGCCTACTCGACGTTGGTCGGTGGTCTTGAGCAGGACTTTGCGTGGGGCCTCGATGTTCACGTTGACGGAACGGCGTCCATCACGGGGATTACAGAGTCTCCCGACTTTCCCGTGACATCGGGCGCGATCAAGCCGATCGCCAGCTTGGGATTCAACGCCTTCTACACGCGCGTGTCGCCTGATGGATCTCAGGTGATGTCGACATATCTTCCGGCACGTTGGGGGTTCGACATCGCAGTGAATTCCGACGGGAGCGCGGTGATCGTTGGAAAAGACGATGACGGCCTCGTGACCACGCCGGGCGCATTTGATGGAACGCCCGGTGGGGCTGACGATGGCTTCGTCATGAAGGTGAACGACTCAGGCTCGGAGCTTCTCTTCTCGACCTACCTGGGAGGCGCGGGCTTCGACGAACCCTGGGCCGTCGACATCGATGCCGAGGGAATGATCTGCATTACGGGCAGCACGGGCTCCACCAATTTTCCGCGCACAGCAGATGCGTTTGACTCGACGCACAACCTCGGGTTCTCAGACGCGTTCATCACGGTCATGCTTCCGGATGGCAGCGACCTGAGCTACTCGACGTTCTTCGGTGGGAACGACACGGACAACCCGTTCACGATCACGCCGACGCCCGACGGAGCGCTCGTGGTCGCTGGGTACACGCGATCGTCGAACATGCCCGTCACGCCGGATGCCATCCAGCCCAGCCTCAACATCGATAACGAAGATGGATTCGTCGTCGTCCTTCGTCCCGGACATCCCACCCTCGACTACTCGTCGTATCTCGGCGGGGGCATCCTCGACACGTTCCCCGGCGATCCCATCAACGATGCCTTCGTCACGTCGACGGGCAACGTCTACCTCGCGGGGGCAACGTCGGCAACCGACCTGCAGGTTCCCTCGACGGCGTTCCAGCCGGGGCTCGCCGAACGCCAAGATGGGTTTGCCGTCTTGCTTACCTTCACGCCGTGGCTTGAGCTTGGCTCGGCACTGGCGGGCGCATCGGGAGTGCCACAACTCCGAGGCACGGGATCGCTCGAACCTGCGTCATCAGGTGCGCTGGATCTGAAGCAGGCACCAGCGAACGCACTGACAACGTTCGTCGTTGGCCTCGCCCCGTTGGAGGCACCGCTGAAGGGCGGCGTCCTTGTCCCATCACCCGACGTCCTTGTTTCGTTCATGACGAATGCTCAGGGAGGTACCCCTCTCCCGTGGGCCACGTGGCCAAGCGGCCTCCCGTCCGGGTGGACCATCTACTTCCAAGCGTGGATCCAAGACTCAACTGCCCCCAAGGGGTGGGCAGTGTCCAACGCTCTTCTGGCCGTGACACCGTAGTCTCGACGCAGGCTACGGGAGAGCCTTCTTCAGCGCGTCACTAGGGGAAACGTGATGAGGCATTGTTTCATTCTGTTGGGGATTACCGTTGGTTGCGTGTGCGCGCCACGCGCTTACGCGCAGCAGGATCTTCCCGTCGAGCCGGACCACAGTTGGCCGTACGCGGGCGCACGTGCCCTCGCCACTGTCGACGACAGCGGGGTCGAACTCGTTTTTGCGGGGAGTGGGTCGGGCATCCGGGTCTACGACACCGCGGACCCCGACAATCTTGCTCTATGGACCGGACCGTCAAACGATCTGCGGTCGGCGGGTTTCATTCGGGATATTTGCGTCACGGACGCACACGTGTTCGCTGCCGCGGATCGCGTGGGGCTTGTTGCATTTGACAGAACCAACTATTCGCAAACGGTCCCGCTCAACGGTTTGTCAGCGGGTTGAAGACGCACTGGCGCTAGATGTCGTCGAACTCAGCATCGGGGGTACGTCGATCCCATACGCCGTGGTTGGATCTGAACAGGACGAAGGAAGTGGTGGCGGCCTTCACCTTGTGAGAGTCGACAACCCCCTCTTGCTCACCACAGCATTCAACCCTGATGACGAGTTCTTCCTCGACGCGGCTGTCACCGACGTCATCACAAGCACGACGCTCAATCCGGGCTTTCTAACGATCTTCGCGGCGACCGCCTGTGCTGATGATCCCACCTGTCCGCTCGGGGGCGTGGTGCGTCTCGACGTGCAGATTCCAGCGCTTGTCGGCGCGCCGCTGCTCTTTCCCGCGTGCCCGACGTCTTGGTCCGACGTGTCCGGAGGTTTCCCTGTTCCGACCTTCGCAACAGCGTTCGTGCTCGACGAGTCAGGCACGACTCCTCACCTTTATGTGAGCCTGTACAAGGGAGAGATCCACAAGTTCGACGTGAGCACGACGGCGTTCGCCTCTGTGGGGAGTGGCTGGCCGGTGCAACAGCCGAACATGCGCTTCACGGCGATGGCCCTAATAGGGTCGCCGGAGACGAATGGCGAACCATCCATCGTCGCGAGTGCGGGACCAAAGCTGAACGTCTATCGGCAGTTCTGGGGCCAGTGCAACAACTTCCCGGCGTGTGATGGCACCGACGATACGCAAACGGTCTGGACGGGACTTGTTGTGTTCGAACGGGCTACTGCGAGGTTGATGGGGTCACGACAGATCGACAGTCCGCCGTTCGTGATCAGTACGCGCCCCGTGCCACCGGGTGGTTCGGGTGGCTCGCAGGTTGCCGCCTACATCGATGCAGTGCGTGATGGACACGGTACGACGATCTACGAGGCCCAGGAGTTCTTTGAGGTGGGGGCAGGCGGAACAACTGCTGCTTGGGCTGTGCTCGAGCGGGGGTCCTATGATCTCGGTGGTCAGTCGGCAGGTGGGTTCATGACGCACGGGAGCACCGACGATGTTCTCCTCGTGGACGCAGGGGGCAATGACTGGCGCATCATCGCGGCACACGAACGGAAGACGAGTCAGTTCGGAGTAGACGCCACGCCGGAAGCGACCTTCGAAAAGGCGGACCATGTCATTGGCGCTCCGGCGGTTTGGCTTGCAGCATGGGATGGCCCGAACGCGTTGGTCCTCGGGCTTACACTCAACGCCTCGGGCTTCAAGATGCTCGAGTTGAACCCGGCGCATCCGCAGTTCATGCCCGTTGCAGGTTTCCAATGCACACATGGCAATCTCTACGGTGCGGACGCGACGTGGGCGCCCAGCAACTCGTCGCTTGGCGCGGCGAACCGCATCCTCTATGCGAGTAACCGGATGGAGCTGAGCTGTAGCGCCTCGTCATCGCGCCCACAAGCGAGCGGTGGGCTCGTGGTGTACGACATGAACAATGCTCCAGCGCAGGTGTCTGAACTGGGGAGTTGGACCGAGGATCCGCTGGCAGCAAACCCAGATCCGCATCTCAACGGCCTTGGTGGCTACACCGATTGCATCGCTGTCGAGACTCTACGGGCGACGGTCACTACGTGTACGTCCTCTATGACAACGACAACTTTGAGGACACGCTGGGCATCATGACGTTCTTCGTCGATTACACATCACCGCCTGGTGTCACCATCACTCGCTTGGACAAGGATCTGCTCGATGACTTCCTCGGCATCCCAACCGATCAGGCCAGCGTAGGGCGCCTTGCGTACGACTCCGCAACGGGAACTCTGTACGCACCCTTTGGATGCCATGGAGTTGTGAAGTACGACACGTCGAATCCTGCGGACCCGGTACCGGTCGCGCATCATCCGAGCCCGTTGACGAACACGGGTGATGGGCCGAAGGAGGCCGTGGCGCTCCACGTTGCGCTCGCGCCAACGGCAAGTCGCATCTATGTGTCGTACCTCTGGCCCGGGATGCTCGGCGTGTTGGACGGAAACCTGTCGAACGAAGTTCTCTACCTGTCACCGTTCCAGGTTCCAGCGGCCGTTCCCGTTCCCGATAGTCTTCTGCAGAGTGGCGAAGTGTCCGGAACAGTGCTGCTCACGGCCGATGGACGTGGCGGCGTGCACAGGATCGTCATCCCCTAAGTACGGGAGATGTTTGGCGGCGTTTCGCTCGATGCGAAAACTACGCGAGGAGGGCTTGTTCTCGTCGTCCCTCACCAACTCCCGGCGTACGCCGTCGAGCCGTGCTCCTCGGCCGTGGCCGCGTGCAGGGCGAGTAGCTGACGCAGGTGCAGCGCGTCGTGCATGACCCATGACGCCAGTAGGTCGCCGGCGCTCAACGCTCCGATCAGCG
>JAJFKK010000174.1 GCA_021773245.1 Gammaproteobacteria bacterium
TATTGGCATAGATAAAGAACAAAGTGAATATTTATTCAATTCATTCACACAGCTTGAAAATTCTTCTACTAGAAAGCACGGTGGTCTCGGTCTTGGTCTGGTAATTAGCCAGCGTTTGGTTAACTTGATGGGAGGCAAGATCTCTGTTGAATCAAATATCGGAAGAGGCAGTATTTTTCAGTTTTCTCTCATGTTTGATAAAAGCCCTCTGAACTACGAAGGGATAACCCCGGAACTTCCAACTGGATTAAAAGGTATGCGAGTACTGGTTGTGGATGATAATTTAACCTCAAGTGATATATTATCACTTTATATAAAGGATCTTGGTTGTGCCGTGGAACAAGCTGTTTCAGGTGTCGAAGCAATAGAAAAAATAAAATCATCAGATATTGATGAACCTTTTCGCTTGGTACTTATGGACTGGAAGATGCCGGGAATGAATGGGTTTGAAGCAAGCAAACGTATCCTCAACGATAAAACTCTCTCCTGTCACCCATACATAATTATGGTATCAGCACATGACAGGAAAGAACTATTCCAACAAGTGACACTTAATAAACTTGACGGATGCCTGATCAAACCGGTCAATCGGCAGTTATTATGTGAAACGATAACTCACGCCTTTCAGAAGCAGAAAGAAAAAATAATTTCAACTCTGCAAACAGAGTCTGATGTCACAACAAATATAAATAATTATCAAAACAATGTTGAATTAATCTCGCTTCTTAAAAAATTTAAAAATCAAATTGCAGATAATGATGCTGCTATCATCACTTCCTTTGAAATGATTAATTCATTACTGACTGGCAGTGATTGCAAAAACATATTAAGTGATCTGAAAAAATTTATTAATAAGTACGATTTTGAATCAGCTGATAAACAATTTAATACCCTACTGCGACATGTAGGAATATCAGTTGAGTAAATGAAGTGATATGTATGTCATATGACTTTCAATAAATATGATAGTTAATGACTATTAATTTAATTGAAATAATATATTTTGATTTAAATATATTAGTTACTAGAATTATTAAATATTTAGAATAAGTACTAACGGAGAATAATTATGGACGATTCAAAACAAACTATACTGGTTGTTGATGATACACCAGAGAATATTGATATTCTCAATAACATTCTATCTAAAGATTACAAGGTACGAGTTGCTATCAATGGTGAAAAGGCACTTGCCATTGCTAAATCAGATACTCAACCGGACTTAATACTGCTGGATATTATGATGCCCGGAATGAGTGGTTACCAGGTTTGCGAACAACTTAAATCCGATTATGCGACGCGTCACATCCCGGTAATTTTTGTTACTGCAAAAGGTGAAATTGATGATGAAACCCATGGTTTTGAACTAGGTGCAGTCGATTACATTACCAAACCTGTAAGTCCTCCTATCGTCCAGTCACGCGTTAAAACTCAACTTGATTTATATGATCAGAAGCGCGATCTTGCTGAGCAGGTCAGACAACGTACCAAAGAACTGGATGATACCAGGCTGGAAATTATCCGCCGCCTCGGTCTGGCGGCTGAATTTAAGGATAATGAAACTGGTATGCATGTCATTCGTATGAGTTATTACTCCAGACTAATCGGTGCTGCCATTGGCATGGATATAGAATCCTGCGAAAACCTGTTGAATGCTGCACCCATGCATGACCTTGGCAAAATCGGTATTCCTGATCGTATACTTTTGAAACCGGGAAAACTGGATGCTGAAGAATGGAAGATTATGATGAAGCATGCGGAATACGGTAGTCGCATTATTGGTGAACAAGATTCTGAATTACTACAAATGGCAAGGACGATTGCGATAACACACCATGAAAAATGGAATGGTAGTGGTTACCCTAACGGTCTTAAGGGTACAGATATTCCGCTAGTGGGTCGAATTTGTGCAATAACAGATGTATTTGATGCACTGACAACAGAACGACCGTATAAAGATGCCTGGCCCGTAGAAAAAGCAGTCGATTTAATTAAGGAAGAAAAAGGTGAACATTTCGATCCTGATCTGGTCGACGCCTTCATGGAAGTTTTACCCGATGTATTAACAATCAAGGATAAGTATGCTGAATCGAAAAGTGAACTTGAAATGTCAGGAGCTCATCATGTTGTTAATGAATAGTGTAAATTAAAATTTTGATCTAATGTTCATTCCTATCTGAGAATGGACATTAATAAAAAAATATTACTCGTCAGTCACACATCCTTCAGATGCTGTCTTTACCGTCTTTATATATTTGTAAAGCGTACCACGATTAGCTTTATATGCTGGCATTGACCAACTTTCTTTTCTTGACGCGAGTTCTTCATCTGAAACATCCATTTTGATTTCGTTTGTTTCAGCATTGATAGTGATTAAGTCGCCATTTTTAACAAGTGCGATTGGCCCGCCTACCTGTGCTTCGGGTACGACATGACCAATGATAAATCCATGCGAGCCACCTGAGAAACGACCATCAGTGATCATCGCAACATCGTTACCAAGACCAGCACCCATAATGGCAGAGGTTGGTGTTAACATTTCCGGCATACCCGGTCCGCCTTTGGGTCCTTCGTAGCGAATGATGATTGCATCGCCTTTATTAATTTTATTTTCTTCCAATGCTTTCAACATGTCTTCTTCCGAGTCAAATACATTGGCCGGGCCAGAAAAGACCAGCCCTTCTTTACCGGTTATTTTTGCAACAGAACCTTCAGGGGCAAAGTTACCTTTTAGTATACGAATATGTCCACTTTCTTTTAGTGGCTTATCTAATGGTGTAATAATGTCTTGTCCTTCAGTTAGACCAGGTAAGTCTGCCAGGTTTTCTTTTATAGTTTTACCGGTAACCGTCATGCAGTCGCCATTGATTAGATCATTCTCAAGTAAGAATTTCATGACCGCAGGTATTCCACCGATAAGATGAATATCTTCCATGACATATTTGCCACTTGGTTTTAGATCCGCAAGGAATGGAATACGATCACTGACGGCTTGAAAGTCATCAATGGTGAGTTCGACATCAACCGAGCGTGCCATTGCTAATAAATGTAAAACAGCATTAGTCGAACCACCTAATGCAATCACTATTACCATTGCATTTTCAAATGCTTCGCGCGTCATGATGTCACGCGGTTTGATATCTTTTTCTAATAAATTCTTAATTGCTTCACCTGCTTTAAAACATTCTTCCAGTTTTCCGGGATCAACAGCCGGCGTTGATGAACTGTAAGGTAAGGACATGCCCATTGCTTCGATTGCAGATGCCATTGTGTTGGCGGTGTACATTCCGCCACACGCACCAGCACCGGGACATGATTTTTTTACAATGTCCTGACGTGTATCATCATCGATTCCGCCCGTTATAAATTCACCATAACTCTGGAAGGCAGAAATAATATCAAGTGTCTGTTCTTTACGATGGCCTGGTTTAATAGTGCCACCATAAACCATGAGTGACGGTCTATTAAGACGTCCCATTGCAATCAAGCAACCGGGCATATTCTTATCGCAACCGGGTAAAGAAATATTGGCGTCATACCATTGAGCAGCCATGACAGTTTCAATTGAGTCAGCGATTAAGTCACGTGATTGAAGAGAATAACTCATCCCATCCGTGCCCATAGAAATGCCATCACTGACGCCAATTGTATTAAATCGCAAGCCAACTAAGCCTGCGGCAATCACACTTTCTTTTACTTTTTGAGCAAGATCGAGCAAATGCATATTACAGGTATTACCTTCGTACCAGACACTGGAAATGCCTACCTGGGCTTTGGTCATGTCTTCTTCAGTCATGCCGGTGCCGTAAAGCATTGCTTGTGAAGCGCCTTGGGATTTTGGTTCGGTGATACGTGAACTGTATTTGTTTAATTTATTGCTCATCTGTGGTGTCCTGCGTGTTATATCTATATTGTATTCGTTGTACGAAAAAGGTGCGTTAGAATACATGAGCATTGATTATTTGTCAGTGTTGGATTCTTAACTATATCCGTGATACTTGAAAATACGTATTTTCAGGTATCACGGGTATATATATTAAATATAAGACGAAATGAGACGAACACCTGAATTTGAAGACTGTTTTGCGGAATTGATCCGATTACCTTCGGTCAGCAGTATCGATCCGGCACACAATATGAGTAATCGCGATGTTATTGATGCATTGGCGAATTGCTTCGATACGCTTGGTTTCGCCTGTGAAATTATGCCAGTCAGTAATAATCCTGAAAAATGTAATTTGATAGCAAAGAAGGGTACGGGAGAAGGGGGACTGGTGTTATCCGGACACACGGATACCGTTCCTTATGATTTAAACGGTTGGAAAACTGATCCATTTACCTTGACCAAGAAGAATGATTGCTACTATGGATTGGGTACAGCGGATATGAAGAGTTTTTTTCCTATTATTTTCGAGGCATTGGAAAGACTCGCGGATACTAACTTTACGAATCCGATCACTGTTGTTGCCACGGCTGATGAAGAAAGCACGATGTCGGGTGCGAGACTAATTCAAGAAAATAATAAAGTATCTGGACGTTATTGTATTATTGGCGAGCCAACAGGATTGAAACCAATACACACGCATAAAGGAATCATTATTGAAGAAATTCAGATAGAAGGGCGTTCCGGGCATTCTAGCAATCCAAAACTAGGGAATAGTGCACTTGAAGGTATGCATGATGTTATTTCTGCATTGCGAGAATGGCGTGATGAATTACAGTCAGAGTTTATAAATGAGGACTTTCAAATACCAGTACCGACAATGAATTTCGGACGAATACATGGTGGTGATAGTCCAAACCGTATTTGCGCAAGTTGTGAGTTATCTTTGGATTTGAGAATGTTACCGGGAATGAATCTTGAAGAACTAAACGATAAATTACGAAACAAGGTTAAAGACACATTGGCAGCGTCAGGATTAAAAGTTGAGTTTAATGCAATGTTTGCTGGTATCCCGCCAATGCAGACTTCTAAAAACAG
>JAJFKK010000175.1 GCA_021773245.1 Gammaproteobacteria bacterium
CTTGTTAGATGGTGTTTTTATCGGCGCCACACGTGGAAAAGAAATGAGAAACTCAATGTTGATTTGTACTTTTGTTTTCTTTTTGCCAATTTGGTATGTTTTTCAATTCATGGGGAATCATGGGTTATGGTTGGCATTCACCTTATTTATTGCAGTGCGTGGAATTACCTTAGGGTTTTCTTATTATCAAATAGAACGACGTGATAGTTTTATAAAAACAAGTAAATAAGATTACTAACTTGAAAACGTTTTTTGTTACAGCACAAATGCATTACTGTTGTTTGCTCGTATATTTTACGCTTTATTATTTACTCCCAAGCAACTGATTGTAATAATTAATAATGTAAATATTACTTTAACTAATCGATACAGATTAGAAATCTGCTCTGATAGTCAAACTAATTCTATCTTCATCAAAATCTTCTCTTAAAAATCGTTTGCTGTATTCAATATTACCGCTGATGCCATTTTTATTGAAATAGCGAACACCCGTTGTCATCAAAATATCATCGTTGTCATTAGAGATTGCTGGACCTGTTGCCGCAGTAATTTCTTTTAATTGAAAATCATATTGATAGGATAAATTAATAAATGGTTCATAATTATCCCAACTATAGGCAACATCACTTGCGATACTCACAGAGCCCAATTTTGTTCGGCTATCATCAACAATTATTCCGTTACTCTCTGTATATCTATCTATATTACTAGTCGCAAATGAGGCACCAACACGGCCACCAATAATCCAATTATCATAAAAGGTAATACCGTTCAGATTTAGTGCGCCAAACCATCTGTCTGCATTCGGTGAGCTAGTAATTTGGGTTGTTGATCCACCTGGTGCGAGGCGAAATTGATCATAATCAACTTTCGAGTAGCCTAAAGCAAAATCAACACTTAAGTTATCTGATAATAATGCGCCAAAATAAGGGGCAATTGTGTAAGTATCAGTATCTTGTTGACCACGGTTGAAGGTGGTATCAATATCACCAACATCATAACCAAGGGCAACACCCACCACCGTATTTCCCCAAAAGCTAAAATCAATACCACCAAGAAAACTATGGCTGCTGCCGTCAAATGCGGTGCTGCTCAGATCATTTTCATAATCACTATAGGAATAGCTGCCCCATACGCCGTAGGGAATAGCGGAACCGTCACCGGCATTCAGACCAGTAGTGCCACCTATTTTGAATCCATTATCAGAAACACGAGGACCTCCGGTAAACCCTATGCCACTTAATGCACCTGAAATGTGGCTGCTAACATCTGAAACTGTACCTTGAACCTGAGTATTGAATAAGACAGCTTCTGTAACTGTACTACTAGAAGTTACCTCAGGGACAATAACTGTATCGCCACTAACAAGAGTCGCCGATCCATTAGTTGAAAATGTACAACCGCCACCAAAATCACCTGTTGAGTTAAAAGTAAGTGTGGTTCCACTTAGTGTTGCGGAGAATGAAGTAAACGCACCAACATTACCGGCAGAATCCTGAAGGCCACCACTGATACCGGTAAGCGTATTACCAGAAATTGAATCTGTACCAGTAAAACTCACGGTTGAGCCATCAGATGTGGCATTACTAGTTCCCGAAAGGGTAACAGTATTCCCATTTAGGCCTGAGATAGTAGAAGCATAAGCGCCAGTAAAAGGACCACCAGCACAGCTACCAAATAGTGTTACGTTATCTGTGCCTACATATGTCCCTAAAAAATCCTCATTGGACGTTGCCCAAGTAGGCGAGCTTGATAAAAATATCATTGTGCAGGCTACTATTAATCTGATGTGTTTTTCCAAGTATCTCATTACTTACTCCCCCGAGAAGTATTCCATGTTCTTAAAACTTTAAGATCGAGTCATTGATATCTAATCGCTAAAATACTTTATATAACAATATAAATAAAGATAATGTTGACAAAAACTGCTTTATTTACTTTAACTTTTTACTCTTCAGGCTGTTCGTTTGTCTTTCTAGTGAAGCGGATGATTTCGCGTCGATTACGTTTTGTTGGTCTACCAACCGTTTTAGGGTAGGAGGCATTTTCAGCTTTAATCTGAACACTTAACGCTTCTCTTGCTTGAATACTGTCTTTATCTTCTTTATAAAGATGTGCCGCGAGGCTTGCAGATAGCCGACTATTAGATAATTTCAGAATGGTGAAGGTATATTGATAAGGTGTTTTTTTTAATTTAATTTCATCGGCAACGCGAACTATCTTTGCCGCTTTTACGGCTAAACCATTAACGCGTATTTTGTTACCCTTGATAGCTGCTGCTGCCTGAGCACGAGTTTTGTAGAAACGTGAGCACCAAAGCCATTTATCAAGTCGCATTGTGTATAAAGTCTCAGCTCTAGCCAATGGAATTTCCCTGTGTTTTTAGTATTGACTGCATTATGATTGTATTTATCAAACGGATATAAAGATTATGACTGAAAAGAAATCTGAAAGAGAGTTTATTCCTCTTAATATTAGTGTCTTGACCATTTCTGATTCAAGAAATGAAGAAACTGACACGTCTGGTAAGCGATTGGTGGACTTGTTAGAACAACCTGGGCATGAGTTGTTTGAAAAAAAGATCGTGCCAGATGATATCTATAAAATCCGATCACAGGTGTCTCAATGGATAGCTAATGAAGACGTTCAAGTTATCTTAACGACAGGCGGAACAGGAGTGACAGGTCGGGATGGTACTCCTGAAGCAGTCAACATTCTTTTCGATAAAGTAATAGAGGGTTTCGGAGAAACTTTTCGTTCAATTTCTTATCAACAAATTAAAACATCAACAATACAATCTAGAGCGATTGCTGGTGTAGCAAATGGAACTTATATCTTTTGTTTGCCTGGTTCGATGGGTGCTTGCGTCACTGCATGGGATGAATTGATACGGCTGCAACTCGATTATCGGACTCGACCTTGTAATTTAGTTGAGTTAATGCCGAGGTTAAGAGAAAAGTAATTTGCTTTGTTATTCCGTTGCTGAGTTTTCGAGACTGGGAATTTCAAAATATATTAATAAAGTTCGCTGAAAAGGATTATCGTTGTCATCGCTGATCATAAAAAAACGTTTTTTTTTGTGCCAACTGATGCCTTCAAAGTTTTCATTAAAGTAGCCATCGGATGGTTGTAACTTTAATAGTGTTTCTTGTTCAATTGTCTCTTCATCAAGTGAAATTAAATGTATTACGTTAGTGATGCCGGCAAATATCCCAGGGAAACTTCTTTCAAGCGCAATAATCTTATTATTAGGTAAGGTTGTAAGACCTACTAATGAACCATAGTTTTCATTGTTTGGTTTAAAGGCCCATTGTTTACTGTTTAAAGTATGAAGAGATAGTCGATTACCGGTATTTTTTAGTGGTCGTTCAGGCCCGGTAATAATATTAAACTTGTCATGTAATGTTATAGCTTCTAATGCTTTATTTTTACCTTTGTATTTTTTTATATCGTCGAGTGAATTATTTATGGTTTCTTTAGTAATTAATTTACCTTCAGTTGTATAACGTACAATACGCGGTTTACGCTCAAAACTAATGATTAATTCAGTGTCGTTAAATCGATTGTTTTTTGAATTAATTAAGGCAAGTCCTTCACTATCACTTGAGGAGCCTTTCAGTTTTTTACCTTTTTTGTTTTCAAGTTGATGTAAGGATAGAAACTCAAGATTTATAAGTTTGTTTTTATTAAAAATAGGTTTGGTATTAATGATGAAACCACGATCAGACAAGATTGTTAACTTCTGCTCATCATTGTCCCAAGCAATGCCTGAAAGCTCTATTAAACGATTTTCAGGATCAATATTTGATTTAAGTTGAAGAGCCCCTAATATTTTGAAATTATTTTTTTCATAATATTCAAGTTGTGATGTAGATATATTAAGAGGAATAGCAATCGATTCTCCTGCTGTAACAAAAGACGAATAGAGTAGACCAATAAACAAAAGTGTTTTTCTGTCGCAAAGCTTGAATAACATCATATAATGTTGTGAATTATTTAGAAATTTATAGTCAAACTAAAAGGATATTACCTTAGTCTCCTGGAAAACAAGAATAGTATGTGCAACAAAAAAAACAGCCTTTTTTTACTCTATATTGTCTTTTTTACACCATCGATACTAGCTGGGGGTATGCCGCCAGCTATAGTACAGGTAGAAAATGCAGTTAATATCGAAATCGCGCCATTTATCTGGGTGTCAGGAACGGTTATCGGTCGTTTTGATTCTAAAATTGCTGCTGAAGTAGACGGTGTGCTTGAAAATGTACTCGAAGTGGGAGATAGGGTAGAAGAAGATGATGAAATTGCGAATATTGATAATTCAAGATATCAGCTTGCATTAAATGAAATCAGTGCTGAGATCATGCCTATCGAAACAATGGTTGAATTTTATCGTAAAGAAGCAGAAAGACTGGATAAACTAGCTAAGCAAAACAATGCTGCTAAAAATCAATTAGATCAAACCCAAGCTAGCCATGATGAAGCGTTGGCTAAAATAAGAATTGTTAAAGCCAAGCTTGCTATGGCACGCGATGAAATTAATAAAACAGTCGTTCGCGCTCCATTCTCTGGAGTCGTCACCGAGCGTTATAAAACACCTGGTGAAAGAGTAGATGCAGGTGATCAAATTATTCGCTTAATCAATACAGATAAGTTTGAAGTTCAGGCTCGAATACCGCAAGAGCCATTTCAATATATAAAAGTTGGTGACACCTTATCGATTAAAGGGCCTTCTGATGAAATACAAGGAACTGTAAGAGCAGCGATCCCTGTCGGTGATGATATTTCAAGGCTGTATGAAATTCGTATTGAATTTAGTAAAGACGTTTGGTCAGCGGGTACAGCAGTACAAGTCGCTAGTCCTACAAATAAAAAACAAAATGTCATTGCTGTTCCACGCGATGCTTTAGTTATACGACAATCGGGTACCGTGATTTACAGAGTAAACAATGAAAATCAGGCAGAACTCATACCTGTAAAAACGGGTATTGCAAATACAACACATATACAGGTTATCGGTGACATAAACGAAAATGATAAAATAGTAGTCCGTGGCAATGAACGATTACGTCCTGGTCAAACAGTACAATTAATGAATAGTACACAGTGAATATAACGCGTTCATGTTTAGATAATCCGGTTGCCTTACTAGTTGCGATTATTCTTTTACTGATATTTGGCACTATCAGTCTTTCACGTCTGCCGATTCAATTAACACCAGAATTAGAAGAACCGGAAATAACTGTTACAACAAATTGGCGAACCGCTGCGCCAAACGAAATAGAAGCAGAAATAATTGAACCTCAGGAAGATGTTTTAAGAGGTTTGCCCGGATTAACAGAAATTCGAGCTAATGCTCATGAAGGACGAGCTGAAATAAACCTGACGTTCACAGTTGAAATGGATATGCGTAGAGCATTAGTTGAAGTGATGAATCGTTTAAATCAGGTACCTGATTATCCTGACGATGTGGACGAGCCATCTATAAGTTCAGTGGGACAGGATGCTCGTGCTATTGGTTGGTTTATTATAAAAACAACTGAAGGTAATCAAACGCCAATTGAGTCTTATAAAGATTTTGTTGAGGAAGTTGTGCAATCGCGTTTTGAACGTATTCCGGGCGTTGCTCGTTCAGAAATATACGGTGGTAGCGACAAGGAGTTACGAATTACCTTTGATCCATTCAAAGTAGCTAATCTGGGTATACAGCTCGATAAAGTTATGCGCTTAGCTGGAACCAGTGAGGATATCTCTGCAGGTCTTGTTGATGTAGGTAAACGTGAATACAGTATCCGTTTTGCAGGCAAGTATGCTGCAGCCGACCTAGGTGAGATGATTTTAGAATGGCGTGACGGACGGCCTATCTATTTGAGAGATGTTGCTGTTATTGAAGAACGTCTAACAGATAAAAACAGTTTTGTACTTACTAAAGGGACCACTTCAATCGCAATCAATGCGCAACGGGAAACTGGTGTAAATGTACTTGAAGTCATGGCTGGTTTGCATAAAGCAATTGATGAATTGAACAGTGGACCTTTAAAGCGAGCAAATTTATCTATTGAACAAGTCTATGATGAAACCATTTACATTCATCGTTCAATTGAAATGGTACGTAATAATCTTGCTTTGGGTATTGCGCTTGCAATCATTGTTCTATTTTTATTCTTATTAAAATTTCCAGCAACCTTGGTTGTCGCCGCATCTATCCCTATCTGTTTAATTGCCAGCTTTAGTGTTATGGATATGACAGGACGTACCTTGAATATTATTTCGCTTGCTGGCCTTGCCTTTGCTGTTGGCATGGTGCTTGATGCTTCAATTGTTATTCTTGAAAATATAGTTCGTCTGCGAGAAAAAGGCTTGTCTGCAGAAGAGGCTTCTACACAAGGTACAAGTCAGGTCTGGGGCGCATTAGTTGCATCGACAGCAACAACCATTGCAATATTTTTACCGATTGTTTTTCTAAAAGACGAAGTAGGTCAGTTGTTTTCTGACCTCGCTATCACAATCACTGCTGCGATAGCGCTTTCATTATTAACAGCAATTACTGTAGTTCCTACTGCAGCTAAAATATTTTTAGCACGTAAAACATTTATTGATCCATACAGCAAATTATGGAAAGTAATGTGTCAGTTTATTATGAAGCTAACAAATACACCTGTTCGTCGTAGTTTATGGATAGTGATATTAATCTCTATTCCTCTAGTCATTATGGTCGTATTAAAACCGAAAGCAGATTATTTACCTGATGGAAATCAAAATTTAGCATTTGCTTTTATATTGCCGCCACCAGGTTCGAATATAGAGACAATAGAAAAAGAAATGGGGGAAATTGTTGCAAGCCGAATGCAACCGCATATTGATGGTGAAGCTGAACCTTATATTAAACATTATTTCTTTGTTGCTTTTTCAAGAGGTGTGTTTATGGGTGCGAGAGCAAAATATGATGAAGATGTTCCAGAACTCGTGCCATTGATTGATTCGGTTGTACAAGGATTTCCTGATTCAATTGCTTTTGCAAAACAAGCTTCCTTATTTCGTGGCTTTGGATCAGGTCGTACTATTGATATTAATATTCAATCTAAGGATATGCCTTCGTTAATGAATGCAGCATTGAGTGCTTTTATTCCAATTTCTGCTATCTATCCAAATACCCGTCCGCGTCCAGGGCTGGAATTAGCTCAACCAGAGTTAAGATTGATACCAAACGAACGACGCATATCTGAAGCAGGTTGGGATCGTTCTATAGTTGCTGCATTTGCACAAACTTTGGGTGATGGGCGTTTTATTGGTGATTATTTTAATGGCGAAGAAACTCTGGATATCATTTTGCGCGCCAAGCAATGGAGCACACCGGAAGAGTTACGAGGGATTCCAGTAATGACATCAAATGCAGGCGTACTTCCATTAAATGAGTTAGTAGATGTTGTTCGTACAGCCGGACCTGAAACAATAAGACGTATCAATAGAAGAAGAACGGTGACGTTAGAAGTATCACCGCCGCCAAACGTTTCTCTTGAAGAAGCGTTAGACATTATAAAGACTGATATTGAGCCTCAAATATTGGAACAATTACCTGAAGATGGTGATATTCAATATGGCGGAACGGCGGATAAATTGACAACTGCCCTGGATAATATGCTCGGTAGCTTTTTATTGGCGATTACTATTCTCTATTTATTAATGAGTGCGATGTTTCGTTCTTTCAGAGATAGCTTACTGGTCATTCTTTCTATTCCTCTCGCTACATTTGGTGGAGTTCTGGCGCTGTATTTAATTAACCTGGTCAGTTTTCAGTCTATGGATTTATTAACTATGATTGGTTTCATTATTTTGCTTGGTTTGGTTGTTAATAATGCTATTTTATTAGTACATCAGGCACGAGTTGCTGAAAGAGAAGGACATTCCAGAAAGGATGCCGTTGAAGAGGCTATACTGTTAAGGTTGCGTCCTATAATGATGAGTACCTTAACCAGTATTTTTGGTATGTTGCCATTATTACTAATACCGGGTGCTGGAACCGAATTATACCGAGGTCTGGCAGGCGTGATTGTCGGAGGTATGATGGTCAGCACCTTCTTTACTTTGATACTATTACCAAGCTTGTTAAGAATTGGTGAGGGTAAAAAATTAGCCGTTAGTTAAATTATTAATAAGGACGAGTTCTCAATTAGTGATTTTTCTATTGCAGCCGATTCTATTTTTATGAAAATATAAGCTTATGTGTAATTTTAGAGAATAAGAAGCAGTTATTAACTTATGAAAATATCGATTAAATTTATTGCCATATTAATAATTTCTTTGAGCAATGTTTCCAGTGCTTATGCGACACGTTATGAGTTAAGTGATTCTGGTGACACTGTTCTTGGAGAAATTAGTACAGTTATGGCGGATGAGCGCGACACTTTACTTGATATAGCTCGTCGTCATGGCTTTGGTTATCAGGATATGAAGTTGGTTAATCCTGATGTTGATACTTGGTTACCAGGTGAAGGCCAAGAGATAGTTTTACCTACAAAGTTTATATTACCCGTAGCTCCCAAGAAGGGGATTGTTCTAAACGTCCCTGAAATGAGATTGTATTATTATTTGCCAAAAGAAAAGGGTAAACCACAAGAAGTCCTTACTTATCCGCTAGGTGTTGGACGAGCTGGTTGGAATACACCTTATATGAATACGACAATTATTCAGAAAAAGAAAAATCCTAATTGGTACCCTCCAGAATCTATCAGGAAAGAACATGAAGAGAAGGGCGATCCTCTCCCTAAAATAGTTGAATCGGGACCGGACAACCCATTAGGTTATTATGCTATGCGTCTTGGACAACCAGATTATCTAATTCATGGAACTAATAGACCTTATGGAGTAGGGATGCGTGTTAGTCACGGCTGTATTCGTTTGTACCCGGAAGATATCGAAGCATTGTTTTCTAAAGTATCACTTAAAACGTCTGTTAATATTATCAATCAACCTTATAAAATTGGCGTTAAAGATAATGTCATTTATCTTGAGGCTCATCCTTTTCTTGATGAGGACATCGAGCAATTTGAAAATAACTTAACAAGTGTTGTTGCCTTGATAGTCGAAGTTTCAAATGAAAAGAAGTACGAACTTGATTGGTCAGCAGCATATGATGCTATTAATAAGCCTAATGGGTTACCTATCGCAATTGGCATGTATTTACCCGATGTGATTGAAGCGAAACTAACTGAAAACTTAAATGATGAGCTTCAGGTAAACGTATCTGAAAAAATAGCTAGAGATGAAGTTCAAACAAAAGTATCTGAGAAGTTAAACAGAGCGCTTAGTCAGGCTGAAAAAGTTAATTTAGAATTACGTCTGGACTCTGACCTTAAGGAATAATAGCCCTGTTGGAAATAGCTAGTCGCTACCGACTCTTATTTTCTCACAACGTACACTATCTCTATGAACATAAAAAAGCCCTGATAAATCAGGGCTTTTCTTTTTAAACTAAGAAAAATGTTAATTATTCTTATTTCATCATTGCTTTTTCAAACATACGATCAAGCTTTTGTGAATTAGCATTACAACATTCTAATGCTGCATCAGCAGTTGCTTGTGCTTGTTGAGCAGCATAAGCAGCTTCAGATGCGATACCGTGGCCTGTTGAAGCCAGATTGTATGCGTCAGTTGCTTTTGCCATTGCTGCTGCTGCTTGCGCTTTAGCTGCATCGATTTGAGTCATGTCTGCACAACCACCAAGCATTGCAAGTGATAGGGCAAGGACAGAGACTTTAATTATTTTAGACATAGTTTGTTCTCCAGTTAAACTAAATAAGCTTATGCTGAGGTATACCCCCAGTTCTCCAGTTATGGTAACGCAATAATGACCTATTTCAGGGTGTTAATCAATTTTTATGCTTAAAAAACGTGAGCAAATCAACGAAATCTAACTTCTTTGACATAACAAGTAAGTCATTCATTGTATTCGACTTATGATTTTAACGACCGACAGATGTACCGGAGCTTTTCATGCGTTTGTCATAATGGTCAAATGTAAAATTAACTAATGCTGTTTCAAGACCAAACATTGGGTTCTCTGCACAATATTCACTTAACCAGTCAATCACTTCTTTTTCATTCATCTTGCCAGTGATGCTAAATGTTTTCTCCGTGAAAATGTTATAGGAAGTTAAAAATCCCTTTATGTAATGCTTAAATTTATCAAAATCATCACCATTAACCTCTTGTGTGAATCCAAAACAAGATTTTTTTCCTATACCCCAAACAGCATAATTTCCACTACTATCAACAGCAACTGCTGTAGTTGATGTCAGCACCATCATGCTGAATATGATTACTAATACCTTCATTTTACTACCTCTTTTCATTAATATTTTGGTTTGTCCATCATCCGATGATGTTTGTGAGACCATCAATCAAGCGTTGAATTCCAATTTCTGATATTTTTTTATCTAGAGCACCATAAGCAATACGAATATAGCAACTGTCATTCATACCAAAAGTTTCGCCAGGTATTACTGCGATTTGATGTTCTTTTATTAAACGTTCAACAAGTTGTATGCCCGTGAGTTCAGTATCTAATTTTACCAGAAAATAGAAGGCACCTGTTGTATTTGGTGTTGTACATATTTTATTGATACTTTGCAATGCAGCATATAGTTTATCACGGACAGCTTTAATCTGATTTAAATGAGTAAGCGTGTAATTTTGACCTTCCTCAATTGCTGCAATGGCCGCTTCTTGTGCTATACGTGTTGGACAAATAAGTATAGTGTCCTGGACTTTTTTTACAGCTAATGAAAGATGCTGTGGAATTAACATATAACCAATGCGCCAGCTGGCGAATCCATAAGCTTTAGACAAAGAAAAAAGTGAAATTGTATGTTCTTTTGAATTTAGATCGCTGGCGGCTGAGTAATGTTTACTATTGTCATAGGTAAAGTACTCATAAGCTTCATCTGAAATATGATAAATACCCTTTTCTCTGCATAGGTTATTGATTTTTTTCAATGTCTCTTCTGGATAAACAGCACCAGACGGATTATTAGGTGAAACTGTGACTATAGCTCTGGTATTTGATGTGATAGCAGAACTTATTCTATCTAGACAAGGCTGATAAACTGAATCTGTATCGACAATGACAGCTTTGCAACTCACCATATTTATCGCCATTTCGTGGTTAAAATAATAAGGCCGTAATAAAATTATTTCATCGCCAGGATCTGTAATAGCCATAATACTATTCATAAAAGCCATATTAGCCCCAGCAGTAACAACAACTTTTTGTTTAGCATCTACATCAATTTTATTCTCATCCCTAAGCTTGTAAGTAATGCCGTCTCTTAACTCAGGTAGTCCTTCTACTGCTGAATATAGATGATAATTTTCTGCTACATCTATTTGAGATGCTCTTTCTAATGCAGATTGAGGAGGATTATAAAAAACAACACCTTGGCCTAATGAGATAGTACCCGGAGTTTTAGCGATTAAGTCTGCAACAATAGGAATAATAGGGGATTGTATGTCGCGGATACGTTGACTAGGAGCATACGGTTTATTGCTCATTTGTTTAATCCGAGCAGAAGTTTTGATGATAAATAAACATAAGAGGGCAGCTTACTGGCAATCGACTGAGATATGTTATGAGATATTTTTTTAGTCGTTAGGTAATGTCATGCTTCGTCCTGAAAATTGGCTTTTCAGAAATTCCATTTGGTCAGCTAGAATTTTTCTATTGGATAAAGCAAGGTATTCAGCCCAATTTGGGATAAAAGGAATAGCTAGTAGTGGCATATTTGCTTTTTCCGGGATTCGGTTCGCTTTTCTTGTATTACAGTAACGACATGCGGTGACGACATTTGACCAGCGATCTTTGCCACCTTTTGATATAGGAAGTACATGATCCCGAGTAAGTAGTTCTTCTTTATATTTGTTACCGCAGTACATGCATAAATGAGCATCGCGCAGGAATAATTCACGATTAGTTAATGGCGGAATAATGCGTTTTCCATGCTTTATTTGATTTGAGCGCTTAACAGCAATAATTGAATTGATTTTGACAATAGAACGTTTGCCGGACAAACGACTAATGCCTCCATGAAATGTGAAGAGACTCTCTCCAGCAGTCCAGGCTATCATTTCACGGGCGTAGAGATTTACGGCATTTTGCCATGGAACCCATCTTACCGGTGAGCCTGCAACATCAAGTCGTAAAATTAATGGTGTCATGTCATTATTATCGTCTGACTCTATTAAAATCAGCATAACATCCTTTTGTAACCGAATATTAAACTCTTTTTTATTCGAAACATGGTCGAAGGTCAAGTTTGAGATAAAACTAATGAAAGAAATCGAAAAATTACTTTTTATAATGAAGTCACTACGCGATCCCATTAACGGTTGTCCGTGGGATAAAGAACAAACTATTAATTCAATAAAAGGCTACACATTAGAAGAAGCATATGAACTGGTTGATGCCATTGAACGTAGTGATGATGAAGGGATTAAAGATGAACTGGGAGATTTGCTTTTTCACATTATTTTTTATGCTGAAATGGCAGATGAAAATGGAAAATTTAGCTTTAAAGGTATTGTTGACCAATTAAATCAAAAATTAGAACGCCGACACCCCCATGTTTTTTCTGATGTAAAACTTGAAAATACGGAGCAAGTAAAGGCGTTATGGGAAAAGATAAAACAACAAGAAAGGACTAGTGATAAAAGTAAAAATGATCAGCTAGAAAATAAACTACTAAGTAATATTGGTAAGCATATGCCTGCAATACAAACGGCGACTAGATTACAGAAAAGAGCTGCTTCTGTTGGTTTTGATTGGTCTGATAGTAAGGATATTATTAATAAACTTGAAGAAGAATTGAAAGAGCTGCGAGAGGCAATTAAAGATAATGACCATGAGCATATTTCAGAAGAACTGGGTGATGTCATGTTTTGTTGCGTTAATCTTGCTAGACATTTCCAAATTGATTCAGAAATTGCTTTACGAAATACCAATGATAAATTTATTAAACGTTTTAATTACATTGAGGAAACATTGGAAAAGCATAACAAATCTTTGCAAGAGGC
>JAJFKK010000176.1 GCA_021773245.1 Gammaproteobacteria bacterium
TTTATCCTTCATTTGTTAATTCTGAATATTCTTCCGCGCTTATTAATTCATCAAGTTCCGAAGTATCGCTCGCATCCATTATAAATATCCAACCGTCACTATAAGGTTCTGCATTAATAATTTCTGGAGAATCTTCTAGAGCAGGATTGATTTCGACAATTACACCACTGAGTG
Organism: Gammaproteobacteria bacterium; assembly: GCA_021773245.1. Lineage (GTDB taxonomy): Bacteria > Pseudomonadota > Gammaproteobacteria > Eutrophobiales > Eutrophobiaceae > UBA7359. Next base: position 175 of record JAJFKK010000176.1, read on the forward strand.
GGCAATAAATATCGGAGGTTGATTTAACTGACTCTACAACAGCACATTCTTCAATCTGCGCATATTTTTTATCAACTTCAGGCGGTTCGACATAGACAATGTCACCTAACTCATCCTGAGCAAAATCGGTGATGCCGACACGGTATTTATTATCGCCCATATCTTCTAGCCAGGCATGTGTATTGGTATATTTTAAATCAGTTGGTACGTTCATTACTTTTATCACTCATTATTATTTCTGATTATTAATAGAATAAATTAGCATTCTTACTAGTTTAAGACAGAGAATGGCAATGCGCTACTGAGAAATCATTATGTCTTTTCAGGAAAAATGACAAGATGATCAATTTCCAGACGTATACCTATAGACTCATTGATGGGATGATCATGATGGCTAGGCACCAAACTTAGTAAGCGAACACCGCTTTCCAATTCAAGCGTATATAGAAACTCAGCACCTCTAAAAGCTTTATCCTTTACGCAAGCAGTCATATTACTGTCATCATCATGTAAAATATCATCAGGCCGAATCAAGACGGTCACTTTTTTGCCCTTTTCCACACCATGAGCAGTTGCGCGTTTTATAATACCAATTTCAGTTTTTACTTCTTTATCATTAATGACTTCACCTGAAATAAAAACACCTTCACCAATAAAGTCAGCAACTTCGGATGTTTCCGGTTCGTGATAAAGTTTGAAGGCATGATCCCACTGCAATAGTTTTCCATCATTCATAACACCAATCACATCAGCCATGGCAAATGCTTCGAGCTGATTATGACTCACCATAATAGTAGTGATACCATCATGCTTTAATATTTCTCGTAGCTCGCGTGCAATTTGTTCTCGAAGCTCAACATCCAGACTGGCGAAAGGTTCGTCCAACAACAGTACCCCCGGACGCGGCGCCATCGCTCTTGCCAGAGCTACACGTTGTTGCTGTCCACCAGATAAACTATGCGGGTATTTATTAACGTGATCTTGCAATGACAGTAATTCAACTAACTCATCTAAACGTTGTTTCACTATTTTTGCATTATTATTTTTTAGGCCAAAGGTGATATTGTCTGTCACACTCAGATGCGGAAATAAAGCATAGTCCTGAAACACCATACCAATTTGTCGTTGCTCTACAGGAAGGTGATGGGTTGGGTTGCTTACTCGAACACCTTTTATCCAGACCTCTCCTTGATGTTGTTTTTCAAATCCGGCGATACAACGTAATAAGGTTGTCTTGCCACAACCACTTGGTCCGAGTAAACAGGCTATACCTGCTTCTTCCAATTCAAATGAAATGTTATCCAGAATGCGACGGCCTTCTATCGAAACGGAGACTTCTTTTATATTAATTGCCCTAGTCATTTTTTAGGTCATTTTCTTTGGTCATTACCAGCACGTGAACGTGAAATTGAGTTACTGATCATAATAACCGGAATAATACCAACAAGCACAATAGCAAGTGCTGGAACGGCAGCATCAGCCAAGCGTTCTTCATTGGCCAGTTCATAGGCACGAACCGCTAATGTATTAAAGTTGAACGGTCGTAATATTAATGTTGCTGGAAGTTCTTTTAATACATCAACAAACACTAATAGTAAGGCTGTTAACAAACTCCCTTTCATCATCGGCATATGAATACGTTTTAATATACTGCCTGATGATAATCCTGCTGTTTTGGCAACTTCGTCCATCACCGGCTTTATTTTTAACAAGCTAGCTTCAACGGTGTTAATTGATACGGCAAGGAAACGCACAAGATAAGCGAAGACCAGAGTAAATATCGTTCCACTAATTAATAAACCACTACTGACATCAAAATATTTTATTAAGAAAGCATCCAGATAATTATCAAACAAGGCAAAAGGAATTAAGACACCAACAGCGATGACCGTTCCCGGTATCGCATAACCCATACTGACAAAACGAACCAAAATTCGATTAAGCATTAACTCACTGTTTCTGTTTGAGTAGGCCATAAACAAGGCAATAATTAACGCAAATGCAGCGGTAACAAGCGCTAATAATAAGCTGTGATACAACAATAGATAAAAATCCCTGCCAAGGACTTGTGAATAGGTATCCATTGCCCAATTGATTAAAAAACAAACAGGAATAATAAAACCCATCAGCAAAGGCGCAGCACAAAGCATTAGTGCAATCATTGCTTTGCGACCACGTAATTGTTGCTGCAACAATGAACTATATTTGCTGCTGGTATGATGAAAACGAGCTTGTCTACGTGAGCGTTTTTCAAAATATAAAAATGCGGTAACAAATACTAATAATAAAGCGGATAATTGTGCCGCAGCTAAACTGTTACCCAAACCAAACCAGGTACGGAATATACCCGTTGTAAAAACGGAAACGCCAAAATATTGAACCGTGCCATAGTCAGCTAATGTTTCCATAACAACGAGTGACAAACCCACCATGATCGCTGGGCGTGCAAGTGGTAGAGCCACGCGTCGAAATGCATCAAAGGCATTACATCCCAAAGTCCGGGACACTTCTAATACGCAAAGTGATTGTTCAATAAATGCAGCTCGCGCTAATAAATAAATATAGGGATAGAGCACTAGTGACAACATTGCTATCGCTCCGCCTAGAGAACGTACTTCAGGAAACCAGTAATCATGATATTGCCAACCGGTTAATTCGCGTAACGTTGTTTGCAAAGGGCCGGCAACATCAAGTACACCGGTATAACTATAAGCAATAATATAAGCCGGCATAGCCATTGGTAATAACATAGCCCATTCAAGTGTACGACTAAATGGAAAACGATACATAGTAACTAACCATGCGGGGATGATCCCCAACTGCAAACTAAAAAAACTGACGCCAAGTAATAGCAATAACGAATTAATAATATAGTCTGTTAAAACAGTATCGCTGAGGTGAGACCAAACTTCTCTTGCAGGAAAAAACACAGAACCAAGAACAACGATTAATGGAATACTAAATAATAGAGCGACGACAATCAGTATTAAATTCCATCTGGAAGCTGAAAAAAACCTTGTTTTAATATCGGAGACA
>JAJFKK010000177.1 GCA_021773245.1 Gammaproteobacteria bacterium
TGCAGCACCGACTGCTATATTATTAAAAATGCAAAAGCCCATTGCATTTGATCTTTCTGCATGATGTCCCGGAGGGCGTACACTACAAAATGCACGGGACAGTTTGCCACTCTGTAATAAATCTACAGCATGAACCACCGCTCCTGAAGATCTCAGGGCTGCATTTAATGAATGTGGATTCATAGAAGTATCTGGATCCAGTCTAATATGACCAATATCAGGGGCCTGCTGAAAAATAGTTTCTATATAGCTGTCATCATGAACACGGCTTAACTGCTCATGTGTCGCAAGTGGCGCATCAAAATATTGAAGTGCGAGATCAAGTCCGGATGTAATGATTTGATCTTGAATGGCATTTAAGCGATTAGCGCATTCAGGGTGTTCTTCATCTATTTCATGAAAGAGACAATCAGGATGAGTAATAAAAGCAATAGTCATAAATAATTCTCAGGATACTTAGTTATTGTAATCAGCACTCGTGCTAATCCATAACGTTTATTAAAATATCAGCAACACCATTTTCTAACATAAGCGACTTATTTTTTTATTAGACTTTGTCTTCACAATTTTCCTGCGAGCTAGCACTTCTTTTTTGCGGTTTATTTATACTAAAAAACACCGTAAGACATTGAATAATATATGCTTATAAGAATTGTGCGATGCAGCAATTCATGCTACTGTTTAAGAGTCACAAATTCAAAAACGACATTAACTAGCCAATATATCTGATATTTAAAAAATGAGTGTTCTAAATCTAAATAAAATGTTTAAGCCTGAATCAGTGGCTCTGATAGGTGCTTCAGATACTAATGGAGCATTAGGCAATGTTGTAATGAAAAACCTCATCTCTGGTGGATTTTCTGGTCCAATTCTGCCGGTTAATCCTAAATATAAATATGTTAATGCTGTACTTGCCTATCAGGACATCAAGGCATTACCGATTGTTCCGGATCTCGCTGTCATTTGTACACCGGCAAAAACAATACCTGACTTGATAAAAGAATTAGGCGAACGCGGTACACGTGCTGCAATTGTGTTAAGTGCTGGATTTCATGAATCAATAGATGGGCAATCACTTAAACAGCACATGTTAGATGCCGCAAAACCATATGGCTTACGCATACTTGGTCCTAATTGTGTTGGCTTATTAATACCTTCATTAGGCTTAAATGCCAGTTTCGCTCACACCAATTCATTAACAGGAAATCTAGCCTTTGTCTCTCAATCAGGCGCTCTATGCACAACAATACTTGATTGGGCAAAATCAAGGGGTATTGGTTTCTCTTATTTTATTTCTCTGGGTGATAATGCAGACATAGATTTTGGTGACCTTCTCGATTATCTGGGAAGTGACCAGTCAACTCACGGTGTAGTGCTATATATAGAATCAGTCAAACTTGCACGTAAGTTTATGTCTGCAGCACGTGCTACATCCCGCAACATACCGGTCATTGTTATTAAATCCGGCCGAGTGGCTGAAGGAGCAAAGGCCGCTACTTCTCATACTGGTGCTCTGAGCGGAAGTGATGATGTTTTTGATGCTGCCATTCGTCGCGCCGGAATGCTTAGAGTTAATACAATAAATAACATATTTGATGCTGTAGAAACCCTAGCTCGTGCACGTCCGATAAAAGGTAATCGTTTAATAATACTGACTAATGGTGGTGGCCCGGGCGTATTGGCAACTGATCACTTAATTACAAGCGGAGGAAGAATCGCTGAACTTTCTTCCGAAACGATTCAAGAGTTAAATAAATTGCTACCTCCTACCTGGTCTAAAGCAAACCCGGTCGACATTATTGGTGATGGAGACGCCAACCGTTATGTCAATGCATTGAAGGTTTTGATCAAAGATCCAAATTATGACGCGATTCTGGTAATGCTTGTACCAGTTGCTGTTATTGATAACAAAGAAGTGGCTATGGCTGTTGCAAAAGAAATTGAAAAAACAAACAAACCTATATTGACTTGTTGGATGGGAGAAGATGGTGTTGCTGAGGGTAGAAGAATTTTCGAACAAGAAGGCATTCCTTCTTATGATACGCCTGATTCAGCTATACAGGCTTTCATGCAAATTGTTGAATATGGCTGCAATAAAGAAAATTTAATAGAGACGCCACCGTCTATCGCTGAAGGTATTAACCAAGATCAGGCAAGAGCAAGCACGCAGAAGATCATTGAAAACACTCTGCAAGATAAGCGTGAAATTCTCACGGAACCTGAGGCTAAAAATATATTATCCGCATATGGAATACCAATCGTTGAAACAAAAATCGCAAATAATGTCGATGAAGTTATAAGTGCTGCTGACAAATTAGGTTATCCCGTTGTACTGAAAATTTTATCTTCTGACATATCTCATAAGTCTGATGCAGGAGGTGTTTTAATTGGAATAGACTCTGGTCAAATCTTACAAATAGCTGCTGAAGGAATGTTGGCTCATATTAATAAATTACAGCCGACAGCCAGAGTAGAAGGTTTTACAGTACAAAAAATGGTAGCCAATACCGATGCCTACGAATTGATTATAGGCGTTGCAACAGATCCAATCTTTGGCCCGGTCATACTGTTTGGTCATGGAGGCGTATCCGTTGAAGTAATAAATGACAAGGCTGTGGCACTTCCTCCACTAAACATGAAGCTTGCTAATGATCTTATTATGCGCACACAAATCAGCAAGCTTCTTTCCGGCTATAGAGGTATTCCTGCTGCAAATCTGGAAGAGGTCAAACTAACACTTGTAAAAATATCTCAATTGATTATTGATAATCCTGAAATAGTCGAACTAGATATCAATCCTTTATTTGCAGACAGTAAAGGTGTCGTTGCGCTGGATGCCCGTATTAAAATTAAAGCTACAGATTTAACGGGTTCAGAAAGACTGGTTATTCGCCCTTATCCGCAAGAATTGGAAGAAAAAATAATACTGGATACGGGACAGGAATTACTATTACGTCCGATAAGACCTGAAGATGAATTTGCACATCATGAATTTCTAAATAAAACAGATCCAGAAGATATTTATTTCCGTTTTTTCAGGGCAGCAAATAATTTTTCGCATCAATTTTTAGCTCGGTTCACACAAATTGACTATGACCGTGAGATGGCTTTCATTGCAAAGACTACCGACCATAAACTGGAGACTCTAGGTGTTATCAGGGCTGTTTCTGATTCAGATAACAATGAAGCAGAAATAGCCATCATTGTACGAACTGATATGCAAGGACATGGTATTGGTAAGAAGTTGATGGAAAAGATAGTTAACTATTGTCGTGAGCGGGGAATAAAGCGATTAACAGGTCAGATTTTGCCAGAAAATCATGCAATGATTCACCTGGTAAAAAAATTCAATTTTAAAACACAGGCACAGCCTGAATTTAATGTTATCTATATCTTCCTTGAACTTTGACGAAGTTAATCTGTTCAAGGAGAATTGAAGTCCTGTATGCTATTGCCTTAACTTGAGCATTTAGTTTCACTATTTAATTATAATTAAAAATGATTTAAATAATGACTGTTAATGCTAGCTAAAAGCATACATCTAATTATTTTCAGACTCTTCCTTATATTTATCTAATAATACCTTTCCAGTTGGTGTCGATTTACTCAGCCAGTCGAGCAGTAGTGTTTCTTTTTCTTCTTTTGTGAGAGTCCAATTTTGTATTGTATTTTTTATTTTGTTCATTAAATAATAAAGACTGATGCCAGCGCTGACGGAGACGTTGTAGCTTTGGGTGAATCCAGTGATAGGTATCTGCACTTTGTAGTCAGCTTCGTTTTCGATCTCTTTATTTAAGCCTGTATCTTCGCTGCCAAAGCAGAGGCCAAGTTTTTCGTCAATGGGAAGCTCTTCAAGAGGTATGCTCTCTTCACTTAGTGTCATCGCAGCAATTTTATAATTTTGTTGTTTTAATTTTTCTA
>JAJFKK010000178.1 GCA_021773245.1 Gammaproteobacteria bacterium
TAACGATCTGAATTAAATGGCGTGGCATCTTTTATGATCGCGAAGCGACCTATGCTTTTGACACGTCCATTTGAATGTCTTGTTATAAAAATCCCGTCGGATGTTGCTGCCATCAGGAATGCGCCCCGTGTTGTATAACGAAATTAAAAAAACTAAATGCGCTAACATTGTTTAATAACCTTGCTGAAGCGACTACACGATGTTCGCTGGAAACTCGTTTTCGCGACAACGTTGCTATCGCTTCAGTGATAACATATTTTTTAAACAATCGCGTCATCTTAATTGGGTAAAAAGACGTTAATGTTAAACCGTTAACATAAATGTTTTTAGTACAAACTTTTATCATTACGATTTTTTATAACTAGGGTTTATAGGACACTTTGTCCGATAAGGTGTTATAGGTGCGGATGGGGATATTCATTAATAACCTCCTTGTTTCAATAAGATAGACAACGCTTAAAGTATAGTCATTATTTATCTAAGGTGTCCACTTAGCTGTTTTCTATATCCAAATAGGGTACGCCCCTATAATTAAAATTTCATCGAAAACGATAATTTATTAAAGTGATATCAATGGGTTATAAAAATAACTAAATTATTCATATCGGACACATTTATACAATATGTTTGTAAATTCCCGTCGTTGCATGCTGAGTAAGTAATTAGTTATAGGGGCAATTGTGCATGGACGCACACACGCGTATTCATGGACGACCGCCATGGATGGCGGAAGTGTCGATAATGCAGGAGCAAAAATCGACGGAATGTATGCGCGACCCGTAGTAACTGATTACTTGCGAAGGTAGCCTTTAGGCCATGACATTAGGGAGAGGTTCTTTTGCTTACTTTTCTTTGAAGAAAAGTGAGGCGCTGTAATAAGCGCAATCAATCTAAAATAGAAAAATATTTTATATAAATATTAATCCAGTAAGCGCATAATTTTCTTATGGATAACACATATGAAGTATTAATCTCCATTGGCGGCATTATGTTGCTTGGTTTGATGACGGATTATCTTGGGCAGCGTACATTCTTACCGCGTGTTACATTGCTTTTAATTTTTGGTATGTTGATTGGGCCGAATGGATTTAATTTTCTTCCTGAAATAATACTTTCCAATTTTGAATTAATAACCAATGTTGCCTTGGTGATGATTGGCTTTTTGGTTGGTGGCAAGTTATCAAAAGGCTTGTTAAAAGATATTGGCAAACAAGTTATGTGGATATCACTCGGTGCGGTGTTAGGCACTGTGATTATTGTTGTTGTTGCTTTAGTGTTAATAGGTGTGCCATTAGAAATTGCAATCTTGTTAGGGTGTATCGCTACGGCAACTGATCCTGCGGCAACGATGGATGTGGTTGATGAATCAAAATCAAGAGGTCGTTTTACAAATTTCTTATTGTCTATTGTTGCTGTTGATGATGCATGGGGTTTAATTCTCTTTAGTATAGGCGTTGCCACGGTCGGATTGATTACCGGGCTGAATGGGATGTTCCCGCCTATTTTGCTGGCCATACAAGAAATCTTCGGTGCAATGTTACTAGGTTTACTTATAGGTATTCTTGCATCACATTTAACCGGACGAGTACAACCCGGTCGACCAATATTATTTGAAGCTTTGGGTATTGTTTTTCTTTGTGGTGGTTTAGCCATATGGCTTGAAGTTTCATATTTAATTGCTGCTATTGTGATGGGAATGACGATTGTTAACCTGGCTAAACATCACGATTGTTCCTTTCATGAGATTGAAAATATTGAACCGCCATTCTTAATTTTGTTTTTCGTCTTGGCGGGTGCATTACTTGAGTTTTCATCTATTAAAGAAATAGGGGTGATTGCCTTGGTTTATATTGTTGCGCGAATTCTCGGGAAAATCATAGGCTCAAAAGTAGGCGGGAAAATCTGTCGGGCTGATTCTTCTGTTCAGAATTGGATGGGCATTGCCTTAATGCCTCAGGCAGGTGTCGCTATGGGGATGGCATTAGTTGCTTCAAATCAATTACCTGAATACCGGCAGCTACTGTTATCAGTTGCGATCAGCACAACTATCTTTTTTGAATTAGTTGGGCCAGTATTTACTAATATGGCTTTAAAGAAGGTAACTAATGATTAACGTTTCTTTACAAACTTCATCAAACGTCTGCGTTTAGCAACTTGTCTGTCTGTTAATATATTCTTCTTATCTTTATACGGATTGTCGCCGCCTTTAAATAAAATTAGTACGGCGGTACCGACGAGTTTTAATTTGTTGCGAAATATTTTTGCTAGATAGCGTTTGTAGGCAACGGGGACTTTGTCTATTTGATTGCCGTGTATGATGACACGGATGGGGTTTGTTCCACCGATGTGTGCATAGCGTAATTTAATGCGTCGGGCTTGTACGAGTTGCGGTGGGTTTTTATTAACGGCATATTCAAGTATGTCGGTCATGTCTGAAGTAGAGGCGTCGATGTCTAATGACTTTTCAATTTGGTTAAGGCTTTTGAATATGTTGCCAACACCAGTGCCGTGTAAGGCGGAAATGTCGTGATATACCGCGTAATCAACAAACGCAAATTTTCTGGAGAGTTCTGACTTAACTCTTTCCTTGTCAGATGCTTCCATGCCATCAAGCTTATTAACAGCAATGATGCATGACTTGCCACTGTCTTCAATCATGCCTAGTAAAGTACTATCTTGTTCAGTTACGCCTTCGCTAGCATCAACAACCAGGATAATAATAGTTGCAGCTTCTATCGCTTCGAATGATTTTAGTATGCTGAATTTTTCTACGACGTCTTGTACTTTGCTTTTTCTTCTTACGCCGGCAGTATCGATTAGTACGTAATCTTTCCCGTTTTTTTCAAAAGGAATTTTTATGCTGTCACGTGTTGTGCCGGGATGATCAAATGTAAGTACACGTTCTTCGCCGACCATTCGGTTTACTAATGTTGATTTACCTACATTAGGCCTACCCAATACTGAGATAGTGAGACCTTCGGTTTCTTCATCGTCTAACGCGGAAGTATCTGGAATTGTTTCGGCAATGGCATCCAACATATTATTGACGCCGTCACCACGTTTGGAAGAAATCGGCCAAAGTGAATCTAAGCCGAGACTGGAGAATTCACTCATTGGCATAGTTGAATCATGGCCCTCTAGTTTATTGATAGCCAAGAAAATTGGTTTATCTAGTTTTCTAAATTCTTTTATGAGTGTTTCATCAACATGCGTGAGGCCAGCGCGACCATCAACAATCCAGACTAATGCCGATGCTTCACTTGCGGCTAACATCGATTGTTCAGTCATTAATTCGGCAACGTCTCTACTATCATGATCCTCTTCACCAATACCACCGGTATCGATAACCAGAAATGTTCGGGAATCATGATGACAATATCCGTATTGACGATCACGCGTGACACCCGGTCGATCAGCAACGAGTGCATCTCGACTTGATGTTAGTCGATTAAAAAAAGTGGATTTACCAACATTGGGGCGACCAACGATGGCGATAACGGGTTTCATGGGCAGTTTAGATGTTGTTTGTTAATGTATTCATAAGCGATACAGAAAGAAGGCTACTCTTCTTCTTCTTCCTCTTCATCACCTGTGAATATATCAATGAAACTTCCGAATAAAGAACTTTCTTCTTCTTCTTCTGGTTCTTCTATTTTCTCTGGAACTTGGGAAACTTCAGTTATTGATTCTTCGGACTCGATTACTTCTTCTGCGATCGGCGTTAATTCTTCTTCAACGATAGTTTCAGCTGGAAACTCTGTGCGCTCCAATCCGTAATAGGTGTAAGCAGACAGTGTGCCGCCGCTTGAATATGCGAATAGAATGTCATTCGAGACTATAGGTTGAGTAATTATTGGAGTATCGTCTATTTGTTTACGAGCAGAAATCTCACCTGTCGTTTTATCTAACCAATGTATATATCCTTCAAAGTCGCCGACAATGACCCTTTCCCTGAAAATAGCCGGACCAGTGACTTGTCGATGAGTTAATTTTTCTTGTTTCCAAATGGATGCTCCTGAGAAACGATCCAAAGCCCATACATTTCCTATGTCATCGGTAACATATAAATTTTCAGCATCGGCTCCAAGTTCTGAATGAGATGAAATATCTCGTTGCCAAAGCACTTGTCCGTTTTCTAATGATAATGCTGAGACATTGGCTTGAAAGGTTGTGATGTATATTGCATCACCAACGATAAGAGGTTGAGCATCGATATCAACCATTCGCTCTAATTCACTTCTCCCTCTTGATACGGCAACTTTTGTTTCCCATATTAACTTCCCGGTTTTAAGTTCAAGAGCAGTGACGCGACCGCCATCAAAACCAGCAATGACTAAACCATTCGCAATAACAGGCGTACTTGTTCCACGAAGTGTTAAAGCCGGAACGGTACGATCATAAATCCAGAGAGTTTCGCCAGTTGTGGCATCCAGAGCAAAGATTTTACCGTCGATAGTTCTGATGACGACAACACCGTCAGATTCTTTAGGCGAAGAAAGTATTTCGCTTGAAACTTGAGAGCGCCAAATTTCATCACCGGTGTCGGTTGAAAGACTGAGTACTTCGCCCTCACTTGTGCCAACCATCACCAGGTTTTCATCAGCTCCGGGACCACCGGTAATGGATAGTTCACTATCCTTATTCCAAATATCTTGGCCCGTATCAGCATACAATGCTGAAATATTACCGCGTGTATCAGCAGTAAAGATTTTGTCATTTAGAAGAGCAGGTACAAGCTTGATAAATAACTCGTCGGTACCCTTTCCGACATCCTCTGACCAGAGATTTTCTAATCGAGTAGTTTCAGAAAAGTCGACTAGCTCAGACGGGGGTATTGAGTTATCAACACCAGCGCCCATAAAGCCGTCGAGTATTTTTTTTGTTCCGCAACCAATGTTAAGGGATAGAACAAGTAATAAGGAGAAAACACGCAGTTGTGAAAACAAGTTAAATTCTACCGAGATCATCTAATTTCATTTGTAATACAGATTGGTCACCTTCTGTAGCAGCGCTGTTAGCAAGTGCTTTTTGGTAAGCTTGTCTTGCTTCTTCGGTTTTATCTTGTTTAACAAAAATATCGCCGCGTAACTCTTCATAGCGCGGAGAAAAATCTCCCGTGTTACTGATATTCAGAGTCTCTGAAGCGATATCGATTTTATCTGCAGAGATTAAAATACGTGCTAAACGTAATCGAGCGATGTGCTTAAATTCTTCTTGTGACGTGTTTTTTAGAACCCAGCGTAAATGAGTTTCAGCTTGATCAAGCTCACCGGCTTCGGCTGACAATTTAGCCAGCATTAACGTTGCAAAGATCGCATAGGAGCTTGATTCATAGTCTTCAAGGATGCGTTTAGCGTAAACATTGACGTTTTCACTATCGTTAGCTCGTGAAGCAATTAGCATTTGCTCATATAGCGTCGAAGCTGCTTCAGCTTGTCGTGCAAGGTTCTCGTTATAGCCACGCCAGCCAAAAATTGCGGTAATACCAATAACGACGCCAGCAACAATGGATATACCATTCTCGCGCCACCATTTTTTTAGGGCTTCACCCTGTTCTTCTTCAGTTCTGTAATCGCTCACTTTCTTCTATCTCCAGATACGATTGAGAGTACTTCTAAAATGTACTTTTTCGCATTAAATATATGTGGAATCCGTTGTCCACAAAAGGGCGCACAGTATACCCGTGGGATTTACGGTTGTTTAGTACTAAGAGGCTATTTTGACGGAATTGCTTGTAATGATAGGGATGTACTAAGGAAATTAGCCAATTCAGACCAGTTAATCACTGTTTGTGGTTCATTTGTACGCAAATATTTGATGGTCAGCTGATTTTTCTGCAGCTCGTCCTCACCCAAAATTAGAGCGAGTTGGGCTCCTGATTTATCAGCCTTCTTAAATTGGCTCTTAAAGCTACCTCCACCACAATGACTCAGAATCTTGATACTTGGTATTTGATTGCGTAATTGCTCTGCTAACAGCATGCCCGGTTTTATCGCTTGCTCTCCAGAAATTAGTAAATAAATGTGAGGCGCGTTATTAGGTATATTTTCAAAATTGGCAAGTTCTATCAATCGTTCAAGGCCAATTGCAAAACCAACTGCTGGCGTTGCTGAGGCACCATGATGCTCAACTAAACCATCATATCGGCCACCGGCACAAACAGTACCTTGTGCACCAAGTTGATTACTAATCCATTCAAATACGGTTTTCCCATAATAATCCAGGCCTCTAACGAGTCTAGGGTTCACAGTGTATTCAATCTCGGCACCATCCAATATTTCTCTTAAAGCAGCGAAGTGATCTGCAGATTCTGTATCAAGATGCTCATCTAAGGTAGGCGCACCTTGTATTAAGGACTGCATATCTGGGTTTTTACTATCTAGTATGCGTAATGGGTTTTGTTCAAGTCTTACCAGACTATCTTCATCAAGTTGGCCTTTGTGAGATGAAAAATACTCAACTAGTATGGCTCTATATTTTAAACGAGACTCAGTTGTACCAAGTGAGTTTATCTCAAGATTAATATCATTCAGGTTTAAGGCTTTCCATAATCGGGCACACATTAAAATTTGTTCGGCATCAATATCTGGGCCATTAAAACCAAACGCCTCAACACCAATTTGATGGAACTGTCGTTGCCTGCCTTTCTGTGGTCGTTCATGGCGAAACATAGGGCCGCTATACCAAAGTCGTTGCGTTTGGTTATGAAAAAGGCCATGTTCAATTCCGGCACGAACACAACCAGCAGTTCCTTCAGGTCTTAACGTTAAGCTCGAATCATTGCGGTCATCAAAACTATACATTTCTTTGGAAACAATATCGGTGTTGTCTCCAATCGAACGTTTGAATAACTCTGTTTTTTCAACAATGGGTAAACGAATTTCCTGGTAAGAGTATTGATCTAACAAGTCTCTTATAGTTTTTTCAAGGAATTGCCAACGGGGAGTGTCATGCATAAGAATGTCATGCATACCACGAACAGCTTGTAATTTAGCCATCAACAAGTCCTCTAATGTGTGAAAAAACTACTTGGAAAGAATAAAGCGGGCGACGCCATTTTTAGAATGAGATTCAACATCAAACAATTTACCATTAAAATTAACAGTAACACCTTTTGAGAAACCAAGTAATACAGAAAAGGGTGCTGTCCCTCTTAGATTATGTTTTTCTCCGGCATTAGCAAGATCGTGAAATATACGGTTGTTCAATGCATCTCTTATCTCTACCCATGAGTCTGCTGTTACATTCATCTCTATTGTATCTGGACCTTGACCTGTAACAGGCGAAGATAAATTATCATCCTCAATATTTAATGGTGTCGTGTTGATAGTTTGTTCGCCATAAAGTTGTAACCCATCCGTGTTTGTCTGTTCAGATGGTTCAGAAATATTAGACGTTGTCTCTTCTGCTGTATCGCTAACAGGTGTTTGCCATGAATCAGGATGATTTATCACTTCATATCTAATATCAACGCCATTTATGCTCGTATCAGTATTGATTTGTTTATTTTCAACTCTATTGTCAACAACAAAATTACTTTGGTACCAAATAAGAAGTAAGAGGACGAGTCCCAGAGTTATAAGATAGGTGAAAGCTTTAACGGGTTTATCATTACTACTGACCTGAGAATGTGTTTTTACTTCAGGTAATATTTCCGGCACAGCTGGAGGTGAATCAGCATTATAAAGTTCGATGACTTTATCGGCATCGGCGCCAACAATTTTTGCATAGCTACGTAAATAACCTCGGACATATATTGCTGAAGGCATAACTTCAGAATTATCATTTTCTATAGCTTCAATAATTTTTATATCAAGATGTATTTGTTTTGCGATTTCTTGTGCCGAAAGACCCTGTTTTTCACGCTGTAAGCGTAATAACTGACCAGGCGTTTCGAACATGTCTGCGTTGCTATCTGTTATTGTAGTATCGACCATTATTGAACCTTTGAATCGCGTAGTATTGTAGCTTCATCAGAGTCAGGAAAAGAATTTTTTAATAATAAGGCATAGCTGGAAACAGCATCTTTATCGCCTAGCTCACGCTCAACTTGGATGCCTAGCCAAAGGCTGCGAGCAGTATGTTGAGCTACATCTTGATAACGTTGTAAATAAGCCCTGGCAGAGAGATAGTTAAAATCATCTAATGCTAATTCGCACATCTTAATCAGAGCTTGAGGTACTTGAGGGTTCATCTGTAACGCCTGTTGAAAGTATTCTTTTGCTTCATCTTTCTTTTGATTGCTATATAGGCATAAACCATTATTTGTGATTGCGATTTCAGGTGTTGGGTATAATGGATTGTCAGCCGCTCTTAGAAAAGTTTCTTGCGCTTCTTCAAGACGATTTTGTTGGCATAGAAAGTTACCATAATTATTTAACGTCGATGAATCATGACTATTTAAACTCAATGCTTTTTTGTAATTTTTTTCAGCCTTTTCTGGTTGGTTAATTTGTTGATAGAGCAAACCAATTACATTGTAAGTTCCGGAATACCCTGGATCTGCTGCGCGTGCTTTTTCTAAGTTTTCTAATGCGCTTTCGTATTGTCCTTGTTTTAAATAAGCAATACCAAGATTAAGGTTTGCTGAAGCAACTTCATTTGTACCTCGTGAAGGACGAATATTTTTATCCGCTGTAGGACTAACAGCTGGATTACAAGCGGTTAGCCCCAGGACGATAGTGAGTAGCAGAAAAATATGTCTGATATTTTTTTGCATTAATTTAGCTCTACTCTATTTTTTTGATGTCTTTCCGCTTTCGCCATGACTTTACCGACAAGTTGGCCGCATGCTGCATCGATATCATCGCCACGTGTTTTACGGGTAATTGTTATGATATTAGATTTAACTAAAACGTCTCTAAAGGCATTGATAGTTTTAATTTCTGAACAAGTATAATTTGTTCCAGGAAAAGTATTGAACGGAATTAGATTCACTTTAGCAGGGATATCGCGCAGGCAATCAACAAGATCATGCGCATCTTGTAAACTATCATTGACGTTTTTCAGCATGACATATTCAATTGTTATTGGTTCGTTGTCTCTTGCTTCAGTAAACCGTTTACATGCGGCAAGTAAATCACGCATAGGGTAAGAACGGTTAATAGGCACAATGTCATTTCGTAATTCATTGTTGCTAGCATGCAATGAAATGGCAAGACTTACATTGGTATCTTCTTTTAAACGATCGATTTCAGGAATAATCCCTGATGTACTAACAGTGACTCGTCGCCGTGCAAGACCAAAACCCAGATCATCTGTCAGTAAGTTTATTGCTTTTAATACATTATCGTAATTGAGCAATGGTTCTCCCATACCCATGAATACGATATTAGTAATGATACGTTTATCATTTTCAAAATAGCCGAGTGCTTTATTAGCAGCCCAGACCTGACCTATGATTTCACTCGTTGAAAGGTTCCGATTAAAACCCTGTTGGCCAGTTGAGCAAAATTTACATTCTAGCGGACAGCCCACTTGTGAAGAAATGCAAAGGGTGCCTCTATCATTCTCAGGAATAAAAACAGTTTCAACCGAGTTGCCGCCATCAATTTGAATGAGCCACTTACGTGTTCCATCTTCTGATTTTTGCTCAGAAATAATTTCTGGAGGCGTAATACAGGTATTTTGTTCAAGTATTGCTCGTAATGGCTTACTTAGGTTTGTCATCGATTCAAAATCAACAGCACCCTGATGATATATCCACTTCAGAACTTGTTGCGCACGAAATGATTTGTCTCCCATCTCAGTGAAGTATAACTCCAGAGATTTTCGATCGTAATCAAGTAAGTTAACTTTATCAGTCATTATTCTTAACGAGTTCTTGGACAAATTTCATTTTCATTAAAGAAAAAATCTATTTCCCTTTCAGCGCTTTCCACACTATCAGATCCATGTATCGCGTTTTCATGTACTTCACCATTAAATTCGTGTTCAGCATACAAATTACGAATCGTTCCAACTTCAGCTTCTTTAGGAACCGTTGCGCCCATCAAATCACGAAGAATCTGAATAGCATTGTCTCCTTCCAATACCTGCACCATGACAGGACCGGAGGTCATAAATTTTAATAATGGATTGTAAAAAGGCCTTCCATGATGTTCGGCATAGAGCTCCTCTGCATTACCGAGAGGTAAATGTACCATTTTTGCAGCAATAATACGTAATCCACTTTTTTCAATTAATGCCAAAATATTGCCAACAAAGTTATTAGCAACCGCATCGGGTTTAATTATTGCCAATGTTCTTTCCAATGCCATTTTAAAATTGTCTCCAAGGACGGGTGATTAATAACGCGAGATTATACGTGCTCAGACAGTGAAATTAAATTGTCCGAACAGTTATTTTTGTATAAAAAGCAGTAATTTAGGCTTATTTCCTAATTAAAAGCAGTAAACCACAGGGTTTTGTACCGAAAATTAGTAGAAAACGTTTATTTTCTTTGGACTAGTCCCAACGATCATCTGTTACTTGGATTATGCCATTTTCGACTCTGACGGGGAAAGTCGGAGTTGGCTCATAGGCGGGCGGCGTTAGTGCATTGCCTGTTTTGACGCAAAACCGTGCTCCGTGGCGAGGGCATATTATTTCCGCACCATCAACGACTTGGTCGGGTTCTAGACCACAACCGAGCATAGGCGCACCATCATGAGTACAGACATCTTCTATCGCGTAATATTTTCCGTCCAGATTAAAGACGGCGACCATGACGTTATCAACATCAACTAACTTTGCTTGCCCAGATGCTAATTCTTCTTCTGGTGCAACATTAAACCAACCTGCCACATAAACCTCCGAATAAAATTATTTAATATTTTTAGTTTAAAGAACTTTGTACGATGTTATGAGCGAAGGCTAATCAAGGCAAATGTTGTCGACAAATTTGCCTGGAGCAAATTTGGACAACACACTTGCTCGTAGAGTGAAATACAAGGATGTATTTCATCAAAATGCGGAATGACCTTATCAGTACATACCTGTTTCTAATCTAGCCGCCTCCGACATCATCTCCTGGTTCCAAGGTGGCTCAAAAGTCACATCGACATTTACTCTGGTGACGTTCGGTACGGTTAAAATTTTGGTACGTACGTCATCAGCAAGAAAGTCACCCATGCCACAACCAGCAGCAGTTAATGTCATGATGATATCAACTTGATTCCCGTCTGCGCCAAGCGGGGTGACATTGCATTCATAAATAAGTCCGAGCTCAACAATGTTTATTGGTATTTCTGGATCATAACAAGTGCGCATTTGATCCCAGAGTATGTCTTCATCAACACTACCATCACCAGTGATTTCTTTTTCAATAGTTTCATCAATCTTACCCTCAACTTCAAAGCCTAGCGCATCTGCATTTTTCGCATCGATACGTGCAAGGTTACCATTAACATTAACGGTATAGCTTCCACCAAGTGCCTGAGTAATTAATACAACACTGCCCTCGGGTAGATTAATAGGCGTGCCGACTGGAATTAATACTGCATCGCAATCGCGCTCTAAAGTTATGGGTTTGTTTTCTTGCATGATAAAAATCTCTTACTCGGTTTTAACAGGTGTATCGCTACCTTCGATTACTGAATGAAGTGTATGCCAGCATAATGAGGCGCATTTAACTCTTGCTGGATAGGCCTTTACGCCAGCTAATGCAGCCAGCTTTCCAAGTTCTTCTAAATCAGCTTCTTTATCAGTGGTAATTAAATCATGAAAATCATTAAATAGACTTTCGGCTTCCTGCATAGATTTTCCTTTCATTGCATCAGTCATTAATGAAGCAGATGCAACAGATATAGCACAACCGGAACCGTCAAAGCTGATGTCATTAATAGTGTCGCCATCAGTTTTTAAATATAAAGTTAATTTGTCGCCACAAAGCGGGTTATAACCTTCAAGTGTTTTATCGGCATCATCAAGTTTGCCGAAGTTACGAGGGCTGCGGTTGTGATCGACTATTACTTCTTGATAGAGATCTTTTATATCAAACATTAACTCTTACCTTATCCAAAAACGTTGATGCATTTATCAATAGCTTGAATCAATGCGTCAACTTCTTCACGTGTGTTATAAAAAGCAAAGGATGCTCGGGCTGTGGCTGGTATTCCAAATCGTTCCATGACGGGCATGGCACAATGATGACCAGCACGAATAGCCACACCTTCACCATCAAGTATGGTGCCAATATCATGTGGATGAATTCTGTCTAGCGTAAACGAAAGTATGCTTGTTTTATTCTTTGCTGTGCCAACAAACAAAAGATTAGCAATTTGCGCCGCTTGTTCATTGGCATAATCAAGTAATTCATTTTCATACTGTGCCGTAACATCAAGATCGAGTTCATTAACATAATCAATCGCAGCTCCTAAACCTATCACGCCAGCAATATGTGGTGTACCGGCTTCAAATTTATGTGGAAGCGCATTAAATGTTGATTTGGTCATTGATACGGTTTGAATCATATCGCCACCACCTTGATAAGGCGGCATTGCGTCTAATAATGCTTCTCTACCATAGAGGACGCCGATGCCTGTAGGGCCAAATAATTTATGACCCGAGAAAACATAGAAATCACAACCGAGTTGTTGAACATCAACCTTTGTATGAGGAACAGCTTGTGCACCATCGACGAGTACTTTTGCACCAACGGCATGTGCTTTATCGATAATATCTTTAATAGGATTAATCGTGCCGAGTGCGTTAGAAATATGACCGACAGCAACTATGCTTGTTTTTTTATTTAATAGCTTTTCGTATTCTTCAAGTATTAATTCGCCTGCATCATTTATTGGTATGTAATGAAGTTTTGCGCCTGTTTGTTCGCAAAGTAGTTGCCATGGAACAATATTCGAATGATGTTCTAATTCAGTAATAATAATTTCATCTTCAGGGCCAAGTGAGTCTCGTCCAAAACTTTGCGCTACAAGGTTAATTGCTTCTGTTGCGCCACGAACAAAAATAATTTCTTTTGTTGAATTAGCGTTAACAAAGGATTTTACTTTTTCACGAGCCGTTTCATAAACTGCTGTCGCTGTTTCACTAAGCGTATGAACACCGCGATGGATGTTTGAGTTATATTCTCGATAATATTTATCCAGTGTTTCAATTACCTGATTTGGTTTTTGCGAGGTTGCTGCGTTATCAAGATAGACAAGGGGTTTCCCATTGACTTGCTCTTGTAAGATAGGGAAGTCTGCACGGATTTTTTCAACATCAAATGTCGAGGAGTCAGAGTTCACGCTTTTTGCGGTATTTTGATTATTCATTGGTAAACTCACGAATTAATGCTGCATCAGGTAATCGACCGACAATTAAATACTCAAGCCGATTTTTTACCGGAGCAAAGCTGATATCTTTAAGTACTTCATCAGCAAAAGCATAGGTTAAAAGACTTTTCGCAGTTTCTTCATCTATCGCACGTGAACGAAGGTAGAACAACATGTCTTGATCCAGCTGGCCGACAGTAGCACCATGACTACATTTAACATCATCAGCATAAATTTCTAATTCAGGCTTAGTATCAATTTCAGCATCATCAGATAGCAATAGGTTTGCGTTGTTTTGATGTGCTTCTATTTTTTGTGCTTGTGGATGAACAACAACCTTGCCATTAAATACAGCACGACTTTTACCATTCAGAACGCCACGATAAGTTTCTGTGCTATAAGTGTTAGGTTTTAAATGATCAACACGAGTATGGTTATCAATGTGTTGTTTATTGTCAGTCATATATAAACCATTCATGACAATGCTTGCACCTTCGGCAGCAAGATGACCATGAATATCATTTCGCACCAAAGATCCACCCAGCGAGATTGAGTTTGATTCAAAGCGACTGTCTTTGCCCTGCATCACATTCAAATTGCCAATGTGATAAGCATTCAAACTTTCTTGCTGAATTTTATAATGCTTAAGAATAGCTGAAGCAGATAACGATACTTCAGTTACGGCATTGGTAAAATAATTTGCATCATCAATACCGATATAACTTTCAATCAATGTTGCTTCAGATTGCTCACCCATAACAATTAAGTTTCGTGGGTGTGAAGCAAATGGCTGATCATTGTTTTTTGATAAATATAAAATATTAATTGGTTTATCGATGGCTGTATTCTTAGGTACGTTTATATAGGTGCCATGTTGAATAAATGCGGTATTCAAGGCTGTAAACGGACTCACTTTATTATCAGCATAGCGTGCTAAGTGTTTTTCAAGTAGCTCGCTGTCTTTTGCAAGCGCAGCGGCCATGTTTTCAATAACAATATTTTCAGGCAGGCCTTGTATGCGAGAGTGATCTATAGAATAAATACCATTTATAAAAACCAGTTCGTAACAATCAAGACCCTGAAAACGAACAGCATCAATTTGATCAGAACTAATTGATACGGATGTATCGCTCGAGTGTAAAAATTCTTTTTTAGCTATAGGCCGTGTGTCAGTGTATTTCCAGTTCTCTTGACGTGAACTTGGAAAACCCGACTCTTTAAATAGACTTAATGCCGACTGACGCTGTTCAGAAAACCAATCAGACTTAATGTTGTCGCCAAGCTGCTCAAAATCATTGAGGTAATGTTGAATATTGTTGTTCATGTTTTCTTGGCTCATGCAGCTTCAGTCTCTACTATCCAGTCGTAACCTTTTTCTTCAAGCTCTAACGCAAGCTCAGGCCCGCCAGATTTAATAATCTTCCCATTACTTAATACATGAACATAATCAGGCTTAATGTAATCTAATAAACGTTGGTAATGTGTCACCAAAATAATGGAGCGTTCTTCGTTGCGTAAACTGTTAACGCCTTCAGAAACGATTTTCAATGCATCAATATCGAGACCTGAATCTGTTTCATCAAGAATAGCTAACTTAGGTTCAAGTACAGCCATTTGAAAAATTTCGTTACGTTTTTTTTCGCCACCTGAGAAACCTTCGTTAACCGAACGATTAAGTAAGTCTTCTTTCATCTTAACCAGTTTCATCTTTTCTTTAACTAAAGATAAAAACTCAACGGCATCTAATTCTTGTTCGCCACGATTTTTGCGTATGGCATTAACAGCTGCTTTTAATAAATAAACATTATTCACGCCAGGAATTTCGACTGGATATTGAAAAGCAAGGAATACGCCTGCCCATGCACGTTCTTCTGGTGCGAGTTCGAGTAGGTCTTTGCCATCATACTCAACGCTGCCTTTAGTTACTTCATAACCATTTTTACCGGCAAGGACATTTGCCAATGTGCTTTTGCCTGAACCGTTGGGACCCATGATGGCATGGACTTCGCCAGCTTTAATATTTAGGTTCAAGCCTTTTAGTATTTCTTTGTCTTCAACCTTTGCGTGTAAATCTTGAATGTTTAACATTTTTTATTCCTGTAAAAATACGTAACGATTGTTTGTTAGCCAACGGCGCCTTCGAGAGTAATGCCTAATAATTTTTGTGCTTCAACAGCAAACTCCATCGGTAATTCTTTAAAGACTTCTTTACAAAAACCATTAACGATCATGTTAACTGCATCTTCTTCTTTGATGCCGCGTTGTAGACAATAAAATAATTGATCATCACCAATCTTCGATGTTGTTGCTTCATGTTCGACTGTAGCGGAAGAATTTTTAGCTTCTATATATGGGAAGGTATGTGCACCACATTGATCACCCATTAATAAAGAATCACATTGGGTATAGTTTCTTGCGTTCTCAGCACTCTTGCTTATTTTTACCAGGCCTCGATAGGCTTGTTGTGCTTTCTTTGCAGAAATACCTTTTGAAATAATCGTGCTAGTGGTGTTCTTACCAATATGAATCATCTTCGTGCCAGTATCGGCTTGTTGATGATTATTGGTTACGGCAACTGAATAGAACTCACCAACTGAGTTATCACCTTTTAAAATACAACTTGGATATTTCCAGGTAATAGCTGAACCGGTTTCAACCTGAGTCCATGACACTTTCGAATTGTTACCACGGCAATCCGCACGTTTGGTTACGAAATTATAAATACCACCAACACCATTTTCATCACCGGGATACCAGTTTTGAACAGTCGAATATTTTATTTCAGCATCTTCTAATGCAACTAACTCAACCACAGCTGCGTGTAATTGGTTTTCATCACGCATCGGAGCAGTACAACCTTCAAGGTAACTGACATGACTTGCTTCATCAGCAATAATTAATGTGCGTTCGAATTGCCCAGTGTTAGAGGCATTAATTCTAAAGTAAGTTGATAATTCCATTGGGCAACGAACACCTTTAGGAATATAAACAAATGAACCATCAGTAAAGACGGCAGAGTTTAATGCTGCAAAAAAATTATCAGCCGCCGGAACAACAGAACCTAAATACTTTTTAACGAGTTCAGGATGTTCTTTAACCGCTTCAGAAAAAGGGCAGAATATAACGCCCGCATCGGCAAGCTTGCCTTTGAATGTCGTTGCAACAGAAACGCTATCAAATACTGCATCAACAGCAACACCGGCTAAAAATTTTTGTTCTTGAAGAGGTATACCTAGTTTTTCATAAGTCTCTAATAATTTTGGATCGACTTCATCGAGACTCTTTGGTCCGTCATCTTTTGATTTTGGTGCTGAATAATAAGATATGGCCTGATAATCGATATGTTCTATATCAAGATGAGCCCATGTAGGATCTTCCATCGTTAACCAATGTCGATAGGCTTTTAGTCGCCATTCGAGCAACCATTCTGGTTCTTCTTTTTTTGCAGAGATAAAAGCAATGGTCTCTTCACTAAGACCTGCTGCTACCGTATCGGAATCAATGTCAGTAACAAAGCCATGTTCATAGTCTTTGCCAACAAGGTCATCCATATTTTCGCTATTAGTAGACATAATTAATTCTCCGTACCTTCTTTAAGGCTGAAGCTCTCACCGCAACCACAAGACTCTTCTGCATTTGGATTCTTGAATTTAAAACCTGAGTTCAATCCTTCGCGAGTAAAGTCGAGTTCCGTTCCTGCGAGATAACGTAAACTTTGTTCATCAACAATGATTTTTACACCGTTCGATTCAATCTCTTTGTCTTCTTCGTTAATCTCTTTGGCTGTTTCAATAACGTATTGATAACCGGAGCAGCCGGTCGTTTTAACACCGACGCGCAAGCCGAGACCATTCCCATCTTTTTCGAGAACTTTCAGCACATGTTCTTTGGCGCTGTCGGATAGATTAATTGTTGTTTCATTAGTCATAATATTTTTAGTGATTTGTCATTTGCATCATGATGGTGTCTTGTCGTTCGGAAACTTGTTTTACAGTGTTTCGTTTCATTAAATCGGCGAGCGTCATGCCATTTAGGAAATCAGAAATATGACGATTAAGCTCCATCCAGAGGTCATGTGTTAAACATCGTACATCACCCTGGCAATTTTGTTTGCCGCCGCAACGCGTCACATCAATTGGCTCATCTACGGAATACATAATTTTAGCGATACTAATATCTTCAATATCGAGTGCTAAACGATAACCTCCGCCAGGCCCGCGCGCGCTTTCTACTAATTCATGACGTTTCAACT
The DNA here is from genome assembly GCA_021773245.1 of Gammaproteobacteria bacterium. Taxonomy (GTDB): domain Bacteria; phylum Pseudomonadota; class Gammaproteobacteria; order Eutrophobiales; family Eutrophobiaceae; genus UBA7359. The sequence continues at coordinate 17,509 of JAJFKK010000178.1, forward strand.
TGCTAAATAATTGCTCTAGGTAAGTTAGAGAAATATCCTGACGATGAGATATATCAGCTAAATTGACTGGGCCTTCATTATCATGAAGCGCCAAATCCAGCATTGCGGTGACGGCATAACGGCCTTTAGTTGTCATTTTCATAGTCAGTTTCTACACAGCTTTTGCCCAAAAGGGGTAGGGAGATTCACATAACCTAGTAATTTAGTCAAGTAAATAGTTGATTAATTTAGTCGGGAATAATTCTCATTTAAAAGCCTATAAATATCAATGAATTAGGGTAGCCACATAGTAGAAGCTTGCTGTTAAATATATACTGATAATTAAGCAATACTTACGGTCATATATAAATATAAAGGAGTAAAAATGAATTTCGAGGAAATGACAGAAGATGAAATTCTATATATCGCTAATCCCATCATGGATAACTTAATGGAGGCATCTACAAATATCGATCATGAAAGACACGTTAAAGATTTTACAGAGAGAATGAAGTCAATTGTGACAAAAGAATATCTTCAGAATGTATGCGAGCAATACCAGGCAGAAAAAGGATTCTTTTCCGAGCGCGAAGTAGTGGCAGTATTCAAGCGTCCCGAATCTGTTGCAATTATATGGAAACAATCGTTTACAAAAGCACAGGGTGAATTCGTTGCAGAAATGTTACTAGTCTATAAACAAGGTAAGTACCTTGTTGATCATGCTATGGTTTTATGAATGAGATAATTAATTTAACGATCAAATATCTAACATTCATACCGCAAAATGCATTACTAATTTCACTATTCCAAACAGAGTAAGTAGTAAACAGAAAACCAGAAAGAAACCCATGATGATATATACTTTGATTCCATTCTTTTCTATGTATTGTTCATCACGATCCATATTGGCTTGATTCTGAACACCAAAGAAAGAAGCTAATAAGCTAAATGCAATTTGGAAAATACTAGGGTCTTTATATTCAGACATAATGTTGCTCTCTATTTTTTCTTAAGTTCTTCAAGTTCTTTTTCAACGCGAGTCATATGATCGAGCATGGCATCTAATGCATTTTGAATTGGGTCAGACATGTCTTTACTTTCGGCATACGCTTCAAAACCAATTTTCTTAGCCATTGCTTCACGTTGTTCTGATTTTTCATCAGTGTCTTTTTTTACAATAACATGACCAGGTACACCAACGACGGTGGCTTCTGCTGGCACATCTTTAACGACAACAGCATTACAACCAATCCGTGCGCATTCTGAAACAGTAATTGGTCCGAGTATTTTTGCACCAGCACCAATAACAACATTATCTTTTATTGTTGGATGGCGTTTACCTTTGTTCCAGGTAGTACCACCAAGAGTCACACCATGATAAATGGAAACATCATCACCAATTTCTGCGGTTTCACCAATAACTATGCCCATCCCATGATCAATAAAAAAACGCCGACCGATTACTGCACCGGGATGAATTTCGATACCAGTTAAGAAGCGAGCCATATGTGCCGCCATGCGTGCCAGTAAATGCAGTTTCTTTTTCCAGAGCCAGTGATTCAAGCGATGAAAAACGATTGCCTGAAAACCCGGGCAGGTTAAGATCGTTTCCAAAACTGATCGTGCTGCGGGGTCACGTTCAAAGATGACCTGAATTTCTTCTTTAATAGTGCTTAACATTATTTTTTCAACAATTTGGATATAGATTCCAGTTGTTCCTGGAAGGTTTTTATTTCGTTTAGTATATCAGCTAGCCGTTGTTTCACACCTTCGACTACCTCTTCTGGCGCACGTTCAACAAAGTTTTTATTTTCCAGTTTACTTTCGATACCCGTTTTTTCTTTCTCCAGTTTTTCGAGAAGATTAAGTACACGTGTTTTTTCAGCTTCTGGGTCAATGATGTCTGCTAAAGGAACGAGCATTGTCATTTCACCAGCTAACGCCATAACAGCATCATCCATCTCGCCTTCGGCATCATTTATAGATTCAATTTTACCCAATGATTGGATGTAGGTTTTATTCTCTTCTAAACATTGTGATTCTTCAGCTGTGCCGCTACGGACAAATACGTTTAATGATTTTCCTGGAGATATATCTCTTTCTGCACGAATACGACGAACCCCTAGGATGAATGATTTAATCCATTCAATTTGTTCGGCAGCATTACTATCGCTTTCAAAGTCATCTTGTTTAGGAAATGCTTCAAGCATGATGCTCTCGCCATTTCTTTTTATTAAAGGTGCAACGCGCTGCCATAGTTCTTCTGTAATAAAAGGAATGAATGGATGTAATGTACGCAATAATGTTTCCAATACATTTATTAATGTATACAAAGTACCGCGTTTTTCTGCTTCGCTAGATTGATCACTGTTTAAGGTAGTCTTGGATAACTCAAGATACCAATCGCAATATTGATCCCAGGTAAATTCATAAAGTGCCTGTGATGCCAGATCAAAACGATAGGTGCGCATACCTTCATGTGTTGCTGCTATAACTTCAGAAAGTTTTGTTGTAATCCAACGTTCAGCAAGACCGAACTCTTTATCGCCCTTGTTGATATCAATAGATTGCGCCTCTACATTCATCATGACGTAACGTGTTGCATTCCATATTTTGTTACAAAAATTTCTATAACCTTCAATGCGACTAATATCAAAACGAATATCTCTGCCTTGTGTAGCCATCGTCGCGAATGTAAAACGTAACGAGTCTGTGCCATATGCAGCGATACCATTTGGAAAATGCTTGCGTGTTGATTTTTCAATCTTAGCCGCCATTTGTGGTTGCATTAATCCGGTTGTTCGCTTGCTGACTAAAGCTTCTAGGTCTATACCGTCGATCACATCTAATGGGTCAATAACATTACCTTTGGACTTGGACATTTTTTGTCCATCAGAATCACGAACTAGTCCATGAATATAAATTTCCTTGAAAGGCACTTCACCCATGAACTTCAAGCCCATCATGATCATGCGAGCAACCCAGAAAAATATAATATCGAAACCGGTAACTAAAACATTGGTGGGATAAAATTTATCGAGTTCCGGTGTTTTTTCTGGCCAACCTAAAGTTGAATAAGGCCATAGCGCAGAAGAGAACCATGTATCTAATACGTCTTCATCTTGTTTAAGATTAATATCACCAAGGTTGTTTTTTTCTCTAACTTCAGCTTCATTACGACCAACATAAATATTACCTTCATCGTCATACCATGCGGGAATACGATGTCCCCACCATAGTTGTCGAGAGATACACCAGTCTTGAATATTGCGCATCCACTCAAAGTAAGTTTTATCCCAATTGCCGGGAACAAATTTTATGTCGCCATCTTCAACTGCTTTGATTGCTGGATCAGCGAGCGGTTGAATTTTTACGTACCATTGATCGGTTAAATAAGGTTCGACAACTTGATGAGAGCGATCACCACGAGGCACCATTAATTTATGGTCGTCGATTTTTTCTAATAAGCCGAGTTCATCAAGATCAGCTACGATTTGTTTACGTGCGACATAACGATCCATGCCACGATATTTCTCCGGGGTCTCACCATTCATTGCAGCATCAATGGTAAAAATATTAATTTTTTCCAGATTGTGTCGTTCGCCCATTTCATAATCATTGAAATCATGCGCCGGTGTTATTTTTACACAACCCGTTCCGAACTCAGGATCTACGTAATCATCAGCAATAACAGGTAAGCTTCGATCTGTTAATGGCAGCAATACTTCTTTGCCGACTAAATTTTTATAACGTTCATCATCAGGATGAACAGCAACAGCGGCATCACCTAACATAGTTTCAGGTCTTGTAGTCGCGACTATAATATATTCAAGACCATCAACAGGTTCTTTTAATGGATAACGCATATGCCAAAGATGGCCGTTCTCTTCTTCAGAGATTACTTCGAGATCAGAAATAGCGGTATGTAAAACAGGGTCCCAGTTAACAAGTCGTTTACCACGATAGATCAAGCCCTCTTCATGTAAACGAACGAAAACTTCTTGCACAGCATCAGATAAACCTTCGTCCATTGTGAAGCGTTCGCGAGACCAGTCCATTGATGTACCAAGTCGACGTGATTGACGAGTAATGGTATTACCGGAATGTTCTTTCCAGTCCCAAACGGCATCAATAAATTTTTCTCGTCCTAGATCATGTCGTGTGCTGTTATCTTTTTGTTGTAGCTGACGTTCAACAACCATTTGCGTCGCGATACCGGCATGATCAGTACCGCATTGCCATAAGGTGTCATTACCATTCATACGACGGTATCGAGTTAATACATCCATCAATGTTTGTTGAAATGCATGACCCATATGCAAGCTACCAGTTACATTAGGTGGTGGTAACATGATGCAATAAGGATCGCCTTCGCCTTTCGGTGCGAAGTAGTTATTTTCTTCCCAATTAGTGTAGCAATTAGTTTCTATAGCTTCGGGTTTGTAAGTTTTTTCCATGTGTAGCGCAATCGTCTTTATTTATTATTTTTGTCTGAGGTGTTTTCATCAATATGCAACTCTTTTAGTAGTCGCGTTTTAACTTCATCAATGATGCTGTCTTTGAGCATAAGGATTAGTTCATCCAGATCTTCTGTAATCTCTTTATCGATCTTATCAATAATGTCATTTATTAATTGGTCATCTTTTTTTAAAGTATCTAAAGGTTGTTTTATATCTGGGGTTAAGCCTTCTTCATTAACGGCTTCTACTAAAACAGGTATGCCATCTGTGCCAACATTTAACCTTGGTAGAATATTATGTTGTTCCTGACTTCCTGCTTGAGCTTCAGCTTTTTTTTCAGCGAGTAGGGTCTCAAGTTCATCAATTTGTTGTATTAAGTTCCCATCACCTAATTCAGGTGATGGTGACTCTGGTTTTTTAGTTGAATCAACCATGATCTTGCAAAGTATCTATCTTGTGATCATGCGTTTCGTAATCACCACTTTTATATTGACGATAGCGTTGTCTTGCATGCTTTTTATTAGTTTCATCTCCACCAACTATTTCAACAATGCGTTCAAAGCTAGATGCAAATTCAGGAATATCATGGCCAAGATTAATAATGACTTGTGATTGTTCAGGATAGCTCGTTCCAAAACCAATCGTAACTGGTGTGTCTTCATTTGCTGTTCCATTATATAACTCATGAGGAATGAAGCTGATGTCTCGAAATGTCCACAACAAATCATCCATGCCATTTGCACGTTCTTCTGATTGTGTATGTATATGCACGCGGTTACCCGATGCCCATGCCTTTTTTGCAATCGTGCATGCGAATCTGTCTGTACCAGCACCCTCGGGCAAGATATAAAAGTCAACGCGTGACATGAAAGATAAATTCCGAGGCTATTTTATTTGGTTAAAAATGTACTGTATCAATAATGAAACAGGTCGACCTGTTGCACCTTTGTTTCCACCAGATAACCAGGCGGTACCAGCTATATCAAGATGTGCCCAATGGTATTTTTCAGCAAAGCGCGATAAGAAACAGGCCGCAGTAACGGTTCCGGCTTCTCGTCCACCAATGTTTGCCATATCAGCGAAAGGGCTATTAAGTTGCTGTTGATATTCATCCCATAGTGGTAATTGCCATGCGCGGTCGCCAGACTCTTCGCCAGCGCTTAATAAATCTCTAGCTAATGGATTGTGATTACTTAATAAGCCGCTTGCATGTTTACCCAGCGCAATAACACAAGCGCCAGTTAAGGTTGCGATATCAATAACAACTTCAGGATTAAAACGTTCACTATAAGTAATAGCGTCACATAAAATTAAACGGCCTTCTGCATCGGTATTTAAAACTTCGATTGTTTTACCCGACATACTAGTGAAAATATCGCCCGGATTTGTTGCCGTACCACTAGGCATATTCTCAACGGCAGGGATAACACCGACAACATTAATCGGTAAGCCAATTTCCGCAACGGCAGAGAGTGTGCCAAAAACAGAAGCGGCACCGCACATATCGTATTTCATTTCATCCATTCCTGGAGATGGCTTGATTGAAATACCGCCAGTATCAAAAGTAACGCCTTTACCAACGAGAACAATAGGTTTCTGTGATTTCTTTGTGCCTTTGTATTCAATGGTAATGAGTTTTGCCGGTTTAGCTGAACCTTGAGATACAGAAAGTAAGGAACCCATGCCGAGTTTTTTCATGTCTGCTTCTTCAAGCACATTAACCGTGACAGAACGGTTGCCCTTGGCTAATTCCATCGCTTGTTTTGCCAGATAAGTAGGCGTGCAAACATTTGAAGGTCGATTAGCTAGATCGCGCGTTAGTTTAATGCCATTGGCAATCGCACGGCCTTCATTCATTGCTACTTCACCTTGCGGCAGTTCTTTACGAGTAGGAACAGTAAATGTAATTTTGCGTAATGGCCGTCTATTTTCTTTTTTCTTACTTTTTAGTTCGTTAAACTCATAAAGGCAGTGCTCAGATACTTGTACTGCTTGTCTGATTTTCCATTTGTGATCGCGACCTTTGATACTTAACTCACTTAGATAATTCACACATTCGAGTGAACCGGTACCATTTAATGCGCGAATACTATTTTCAATAATTTTACGATAGGTTCGGTCATTGATTTCTCTTTCCTTGCCACAACCAATCAATAGGACTCGATCAGCTATCATTCCAGGAACGTTATGTAGCAATAAATATTGGCCTTTGTTGCCATCCATATCGCCGCGACGGATCAGATTTGATAAGTGCTTATCGCTAACCGTATCAATTGCTTTGGCAGCAGTAGAAAGACGTCTTGATTCAAATATGCCAACAATGACACATGCTGTCCGTTGTTTTTCTGGGTTGCCGCTTTTTATATTGAAATCCATAACTGCTCCAAAATAGCTAACTCGCTATATAATTATTTGTTATTTTGAGAACTAAAATCGTACGATATTATTCTGCGCCAACACTATAAGCGTGTCATAATCGCTTCGATTTTTGCTAAAAACAGAGAAAAATGACCAAAACTGTACTTTTAGACAAGTTTATTCATTTATCTCCGACTAAGCAAAGCCGTATTCCAATAAAAGGTTAGAATTTTGATCATTCAACGTTATATCTACAGGGAGTTGCTGCAAAAGCTGGTTTGGATACTTAGCTTGCTCATCCTTGTGTTTGCCAGTAATAAATTTGTTGGTTTTCTGGCAGATGCGGCTGAGGGCAGTTTACCCGCTGATATGGTATTTCTGATGTTAGCTTATAAGATGCTGGCAACGCTTCCAAAGATTCTGCCGGTATCAATCCTCATTGCGATGTTGCTGGCATTTTCTCGCATGGCCAGTGATAGAGAGCTGGTAATTTTGGCTGCCTCAGGAATAAGTAAGAGTTTTCAAATAAAAGTAGTGTTGCGTTTTGCGCTTATTTTCTGTGTGTTCGTTTCGATTATTACTTTATATCTGGCTCCCTGGGCTGAACGCAATATTCATGAATTAAAAGAAAGAGCAAAACAGGAATCAGATATCTCAGGTATTAAGGCAGGGCAATTTAAAGAATTTAGTCAGGGTGATCGCGTCGTCTATGTGCAAAACCCATCAACCGAAAAAGGTTCTATGGAAGAAGTTTTTTTGCAAGTAAGACAAGAAGGAAAATTGGGTGTACTTACTTCAGATAGTGCTCGTTTTAAAATTGATCCAAAATCGGGCAATAAATACGTTGTGTTTAGCGAAGGTCGTCGATATGTAGGTGAACCAGGATTATTAGATTATCAAATTACTGAGTATGAAAAATATGCTATTCAAACTGAAAGTGCGACAGCAAGTTCAACAGCAGGAAAAATATCATCATTACCGACATCTGAAATAATGGTTTCCGATAATAAAGCTCACCAAGCTGAGTTTCAGTGGCGTCTCTCCTTAGTGTTATCTTGTTTATTGTTATCGGTACTTGCCATCTTACTTATGCAGTCACATGCAAATGAAAAGCGCTATACGCCATTTGTAATTGGTATATCAATTTATCTTATTTACAGTAACTTGCTTGGCATTGCGCAAACATTATTAAAACGTGACACCATTCCGAGTTTTATAGGATTGTGGTGGGTACATGTATTGTTAATATCAGTACTACTTATACTTTTTTACATGCCTCAGATTCGCTATATGATAAATAATGATGATGAACATCAACTTATCCCCGCTGATGGATCAGAGGAACTTTAACAATGATACTTGATCGCTATGTTGGTAAAAGTATCTTGCTAATAAGCTTATTAGCATTATTTTCATTAGTCGCTATTTTTTCTTTTTTCTCATTAGTTGATCAGCTAGATGATACCGGCCAGGGAAATTATGGTGTTTTAGAAGCAATACAATATGTTCTGCTGACGATCCCAAGATTGAGTTACGAACTTTTTCCTATAGCGACTGTTATTGGTAGCATGGCGGCGTTGGGCATATTGGCGAATACCAGTGAGCTAGCCGTGATAAGAACATCGGGTGTATCACGATTACAACTTGCCTATTCTTTAATCAAAACGGGTTTGATTTTTGTAGTCATTAGTGTCTTCATCGGCGAAGTTGTTGCTCCGGTTAGTGAACAGGCTGCTCAACAAAAACGTTCAGTTGCGATGACAAAACAAATTTCATTAAAAACCAAAAATGGTTTTTGGTCTCGCGACGGTGATAACTACATTAATATTAGAAAAATATTACCTGGTGATAGGGTTGAAGAAATTTATATTTATGAATTTGATGAAGATCATCAATTAAGATCCAGTATTCGTGCAAGCAATGCAGAATATGCTCAAGACAGATGGATCCTGCGTGACATAACGAAAACCGAAATATCAGAACAACAAGTCACTTCTTATCATCTCGATACAGCGGAATGGGAAGCGTTACTAAACCCAGAGGTGATAGATATGGTAACGATCAAGCCACGATATTTATCGGTCAACGGTTTATTAAGTTATATAAAATATTTAAAAGCGAATAATCAAAGTAGTAAGCTTTATGTGCAGGCTTTTTGGTCAAAGATAGTTAACCCATTCGCTATTATCGCGATGATCTTATTAGCGACTTGTGTCGTTAAATGTGAAGCGCGACCTATTGGGTTAGGCCAGCGTGTTTTCATTGGTGCCTTAATTGGTGTTTCATTTCATCTTGTGAATCAAGTTTCAGGTCATCTTGGTATTGTTTATGGCATACCTTCTTTCCTTAGTGTAACGCTGCCAACGATTGCCGTTCTTTCATATATTTTTTATACGCTCAATAAAAAACATTAAAATATTATGGGATAATGTTTTTATGCAGCTACCGACCCAAAGTAGCAGCTACAATTAATTTTATTTAACAATAAATCTTTATAAAGAATTAATCATGGATAAATTTACTATAGTAATAATATTTTTCGCCATTTACGCCTTTTATAAGCTCATTAGATATATCATTTTTTATATTAAAGTATTAGCTTATGTTTTTAAAAAAGACGAGACTACTGATAAACTTGATGGGCTTTATAAAGAGAAGGAAAATTCAACAATTGAGAAAAAAGAAGATAAAAAATAGAATTCATTATGATGAGTTGCATCGACCGGTTGAAATGGCAAGCGCAAGCGGAGGTTAGTTTCGTACTATTTATGAATCTTTAAATATTGATTTTGAGCAAACAACTATTTTTCACTACGAATAAAAATGTGGTTTCCGATGCCTTCAAAATCACCCTCAGTGCGAATCGCATCTGGATGAATCGTTGTTTTGTACCCTAGACCTTCCATTAGAGCGATGAGTTCATTGTGTTGATCCAAATTAGTATTTAACTCTATAAGCACAGACTGAACCTGTGAACTTTTAAATGTGTTCATGGCACTTGCTATAACCTTATGTTCAATTCCATCAACATCAATTTTTATATGTATTTGTGCATCAGAATCACGAAGCTCCCCATGAGCTATAAAATGATCTAACGAAATACTAAAACACCCCTGACGAAAAACTGATGGCCGAGATTTGAGATGAAAATCAACTTCCTCACCAAAACTGTGACATGAACTTCCAAGCATAAATGAACTAAGGTTTAAACGGTCGATATATATTCCGCCGATTTCACCTTTATCATCACTGATTGCCATACAGTAAGCAGTCACACGATCTTGTATATTGTTAAGTTGGATGTTTCTACACAATAAGGCGTAGTTTTGGCTTTCGGGTTCAAAGGCATAAACATTAACTCCTTGTTTTACGGCGGCCCAGATTGTGTACATACCAACATTCGCCCCAATATCGATCAAAATATCATCGTTATTAAATTTTGAAATCCATTCGAGTGTGTCCGGCTCTTTCGTATGTAGACTTTTTACACGCCAAAGACATTGCCGATTAGGAACTAAATACTTAACGCCCTCAACGATTACGTTAGGGTTTAAATTTTCGTACTCTTCAATATTGAATTCAGCCATTTATATTCTTCGCAAAATAGTGAATTATGTTTCGTTCTTCGCCTTCGGCTACTGGCTCAACCCCGTGAAATGAATTATCTGTTTTGACGAATGCCAAAGCAGAATTGGGCTTATAGGGAGCAGTATAGACACGGGTAAACTTGTTTCTATTGTAATGAGGACCGCCAGGGCAAATCATGCCTTCAATGTTTGGTATATAAAGGCTAGTTCCTAAATGCTGTTTAGTACTAGTTTCAGGAAGATAAATGATAAGAATGACAACCCTTCTCGGATGATCTGAATGTGGTCCAATTTCATAATTTGTCCGGTCTCTTATAAGAAGTGCATCTGGTTCGACAGTAAAATCATTACCCAACCTAGTATTAATAGTCTCTCTGAATTTTTCTAATAATGTAAAAGAGGTTGACTCACTTCTAATAACATTTTTCGCAATATTCCAATAACTACCAAAATCCTCCATTTTATCATCCAATGCAATTACAAATCGATCCGGATAAGCAGGGCTTCCCGAATCGCTTGTTACACCACGCACCTTTGAAACCTGACTATAGTCCAAAAACTTCGGCATAAATTTAATCAAATTGGTGTAAAATTCATCGGGGAATACATTTTCGTAGTACAGATGAGGAAATGGCCAGTTGCGAACTGTTGCATTTGCCAAATTATAAGTAAAGTGAGCTTGAATAGACTTTTCTTCCATAGAAGTTTATTGAATACATAAAAGCATAAATATTCAAGCAAATGTTTGGACTTTTATTAAAGTTCAAGAAAGTGATCCAATATCAGTTTTAATCAAAACTCAATAATATCCATCACGACATTTACTTACTTATAAATATTTTGCTGATTTTGGTTAGTTTTCTGTTATTACTTTTATCTAACTGTCCGTGTTCAATATTAAGCAGAAGCTAAAAGATATATGATATAATATCTCCCCACCCACCTTCTGGCCGAAAGCTGACATCAGCAAGGAAGTTTTATTCGAAATTTTTATGTGTGATTAGCTTTGTTTTAGAAAGTCGATCATGTAAAGCTAATTTTTGTTTATCAAACAAAGCCCAAACAAAACCTAAGCCAAGAATTACTAACGATATTAATGCAGCAGTAAATCTTAGTGATGCTTG
>JAJFKK010000179.1 GCA_021773245.1 Gammaproteobacteria bacterium
GGATGTCTCAAAATGAGTTTGCCTCAGCTTTTGGTATCAGTGTTAGTACATTACGACATTGGGAACGTGGCGATCGTACGCCTCAAGGTCCTGCTCTGGTTTTACTTAATGTTGTAGCAAAAGAACCAAAAGCAGTATTAAAAGCATTAAATGCATAATGATTTTTTGCTGAAGCATCATTAAGTAAACCAAAAAACTTCCCGGCCAGTATTTTAAATTTTAATATGTCTGTTTATGGCAACCGAAAGTAGAAGATGTAGGTTTTAATTTATATTTAAAAGCGGATTATTTTGTTAAGCAAGATTTTTTCTTCGAAAAACTTTGGCATGAAACATCTATTGTTCAATGAGGTCAATTACCTTCATCTGCCTACCTAATGGTTAGTTTTTTTTGACACTATAAATATAAAAAGACGTGAAATAGATGCACCTTTCGCCATCAGTGCACCATATTAGTTTTTAACATGTCTTACGCACTTGGTTGATGTCTGTTAAACCTTGAAGTACTTTATCTATACCATCCTGTTTTAATGTAGTCATACCCTCGATCAACGACATTGTTAATATCTCTTTCATCTTCGCTTGACGGTATATGGCCACACGAAGTTCATCACTTACCATCAACATTTCATGCAAACCTATACGACCATTGAAACCCGTATTACTACATGTTGAACACCCGTTTGCTTTATATGACAAAAAATCACCTTGTTCATTCGCATATTTTTCCTTCCAGAGACCCATTGTTTTTTCCGCGCGGTCCGTTGTCTCATCGGTAATTCCAGCTTGTTCATATTGATGCAGATATTCTTCAAGTAATTTATCTATCTCTATCTGGAGTGCTTTCTTTCCTTCTTTACAATCCGGACATAAACTTTTTACCAAGCGTTGTGCAACAATACCGAGCAAGGCGTCAGAAAAATTAAACGGATCCATTCCCATTTCCAATAAACGTACAATACTTCCCGCTGCACTATTGGTATGTAACGTAGAAAGTACCAAGTGACCCGTTAGTGATGCTTCTATACACATCTTTGTTGTTTCACTATCCCGCATCTCTCCGACCATGATGATGTCAGGATCTGCTCTCAAAAAACTGCGTAGAGCGGTTGTAAAATCTATAAAGCCTGTCTGAGCCTGAACTTGCCTGAGCCCGTCTTGTGTTATTTCTACAGGGTCTTCTACGGTCCATATTTTTTTGTCAGGGGTATTAAGATATTTTAGTAAGGAATGCAATAAAGTGGTTTTGCCTGAACCAGTAGGGCCACACACGAGAAACAAACCGTGTGGATTATCGAGCACGTACTTTATACATTCGGCATTGTCATGATTGAGTTGCATTTGCTCCAGGGGTATTGGTTCACCTGATGCCAGAATACGTATTACGACATCTTCCTCACCCCCATTAGTAGGCATAGTAACGATTCGCAATTCTATTTTTAAGCGAGAGTAACGACCGAAAATTATTTTTCCATCCTGAGGACGGCGTCTTTCTGTCACATTAAGATTGGCCATGATTTTTAGTCGGCCTATTATGGAACGGCGTAATTTTGGCGAAAAAGCATGATAGTTAAACAGCTCTCCATCTTTACGAAAACGAACGCTAGTTTTTCTTCTGCCAGGGTTGGATTCAAGATGAATATCCGATGCATTTTGTTCATAGGCATCAATAATAAGTTTATTAGTTAATCGTACAATGAAGTTGTTAGATACATCTTCACTTTCATCAAACTCCTCATCAAAATATTCTTCACTTTCATCATAGTAATTGTCGGTTTCTAATATATAGTGGACCTTTATTGCCTGTTTTATATCTTCAACAGAAGCCATTACTGGAATAATTTCACTTGAGGAAGCAAACCGTAATGATTCTAATATTTTCCATTTTAATGGTTCCTCCATTGCCACAACGATTTTGCCATTAAATATTTCAAGAGGCATGATGTTATGTTCTTTGGCAATTTTCTCCGGGATTCTTAATAAGACAGTGTCATCGATAACCAACTTACTTATATCAACGAATGGGATACCCATTTTGTTTGCCAGAGTTTGTTGTAGCTGAACATGCGATATCCTTCCTTGATTCATAAGAATGTCGCCCAGAAGCATAGATTGGTTATTCTTCTGTTCTTGAAGTGCCAGTTCGAGTTGTTCTTTAGTAATAAGTCTTTCTCTTACCAAAAGGTCTCCCAGTTTAATATTGGGTAAGTCTTTTTGATTACTTAAAGCATCCTCCAGTTCGTGGTTAGATACCAAGGCACTTTCTTTCAGGTAGTCTCCCAAAAGTTGATTACGTTTTCCTTCCTGTTCTACTAAAGCAGCATCAACTTGCTTTTTATCTACAATATTATTTTCAACCAATTGTTCGCCAAATTTTAATCCAATTTGATATTTAGCGATCGCATTATGGGGAATGAATGAATAAATAAAATAACCTGGTTTTTGTGTAGGGAAGATATATAAACCGTTACGGTCTGTATTAAAACCCATTGTCTTACCTTTTAATTCATCACCATCAATAAAGTTGATAGAAAAATCCAGAGTGCTCTGATCATCGAGAATAATTTTTTCATCTTCAATTTTAGGTAGTTCTATCCACTGTTTGAAATCAGGTAATGAAATCATTTTCACTTTGTCATAAAAGACCTGGGTCGGTTTTGATTCGTTTTCTGTGTCAATAAGAATGCATTCGGATTTAATGCCATCTTTATGCAAGCTGCCGATGATTTTTTTACCATCACTGTGTATCGCAATAACTGAATCCTTTTCTTTGACAATAGTTCTAGGGTCAATAGAACATAATGGGGGAGGTGAAAAAGGTGTGACTAGAGAATCCATTTTGTTATTTAACAATATATCTTGTTTATTAATAGCCATTATTTTTTGATGGGTTATTTGATTTTTTTCATTTCGCAACGGACACATTCAGTTCTACAGTTTTTTGGTAATTCGCTTAGTGGGAATCGTCCCCATTTTTTATTTTTATTCCATCTACCACAAATCTCAATCAATGCGCCTGATTCGCTAGAACGTTTAATAATATGATGAATTGCACAATATTTTCCACTGCCGCATTCGGGAAAGAGATCCTTGTTAAGATTGTATACAAATGTAGCGTAATTATTTTTATTTCGTGGATCTGCATCGTACCAATATTTATCAATAGACTTGGCTGATGGACTGATAATCATCTCTTTTGCCGTCACCCGCGGTTTAGTCTTTTTAAACTGACTCATTTTTCTAGACTTTGACCCTTTAACTTCAAATGGAAATTCACCATCATAGTTCAAATGAAATTCTTTTTTTACCTCTTCCATAAAAACCAATATCTCGACAGCTCTTGCTTTAAGAATATATTGACGATATGACGGTATAGCAATGGATGCCAAAACACCAATAATCGCGATACTTACCATGACATCAATTAATGTAAAACCACGGCGTTGAATTAACGATTTGTTAATATGTTTGATATTATTTTTTTTCATAACTGATTATCCCGATCTGACGCGTTTGGATCCTCAATTAATAAAAGTTCCGGATTATCCTGACTTACACTCATTTCTATAAAACCATGTAACTCCGGGTTAGGATCACTTATGGTGACATTGCCGCTATTTTTGCTGGTTTTATAAAGGGCATTTGTAAATGGACAACGATGTTCTCCATCAGGCATCTGTCCCTGATCAAAGGCTTGTGAAATTTCTACCAAATTAAGCAGACAGTAATCGGTTATGCCAACAACATCAGTCTTATCTACTGGTGAATATTCGTAAGCGCGATTTATCAATCCAAACTGGATAATGACAATTATAAGACCGGCAGCAATAACAAATATTTTGATCTTGTTTTTTTGTTTTTGCTTTTCTTTTTCGGATAACTGTTGTTGTTTATTCAACTCCTCACGTTTCTGTTCTGTCTTAATAGTCTGAGATGTACCATTTTCAGATAAAGAATCAATTGAATAGCAATTTTTGCATTGTGGAGAGGTGAGGTTGTCGTTAGAAACACAAATTTTACACAAAGGTGTATTACAAACAAGACATGACCCTATTGCTTTTGTTTCGGGGTGTTCCTTACAGTTCATCTTACACTCCAGCTTTATCAAATACAGAATGAAATTATATAACTAATAATCAGTAAGATAATCCACTTTATGCCTCTTTCAAAGAGAGGGATACATACGTAGCAATATAATTTAAATATATACCTATAAAGTGATGAAAACTCATCAATTATGTTGCTTGTATGGATAAAGTTTGTTTAAAAATATACTATTATAAGAGTTCTAGGGAGATTAGAGCGGAAAGAAAGTTTTGTGATACTCAAGACAAATGGAAGTGACTGCAATGAGTGAAACATCTGACATATTAGAAAACCTGAAACGCATACAAGAGCAGAAGCCTCAAGGTAACTGGATAGACCGAATCATGCGTTCGATGGTATCGAAGAAGAAACCGCAGGTCATGGTTCACCCTTGTATTATCAATGGTCAACATGTCCTTGTTTATGAAAATGGTTTAGCGGATAAGGACCCGGCTTCGTATCAACAGATCGTCGACTTCGCTGATGCAAAAGGTTATCAGTTAAAAGAAGATCAGCGTACTGATTTTCTGGAAGGTGTTAAGCGTGTCAAAAATCGACGCCGGGCAAATGTAGTTTCGGTCATGGTACTCACCGCCGGCCTGATGTCTCAATCTGCAAATGCAAGTTCAGATGATGACCATGATCATGGTCATCACATATCCAGTGATGTTGAGCACACTCATGTAGAGGCAGGCTTTGATCTTGACTTAGATTCATTTAATACAGAAGGAGAACTGGCTGCAGGATTGCTCGGTTGGATAAACAGTCATTCATCGTTTTCCTATGATATTGATAATATACCTGATATTAAAAAAGTCTCTCCCAAACAAATAGCCGAGGTCGCCTTTGGTGGTGAATTACCCAAGGCAGTTAACCCGGATAACCTGCAGATATTTGGTCTGTACAATTTTAATGATGGTGCTATTTATCTACTCGATTCTATTGATCTTGATACGGATGAAGGCAAAGGTATTTTATTACATGAACTAGTCCATTATTTACAGTACCAGACCGGTATAGATCAGGATGTAAAATGTAAAAATGAACTTGAGTCTTTGGCTTACGTACTGGAGGCAAAGTTTCTGGAATCATATGACCACAAGCACAACATCAGCGCTTCACATATTAATAAAGTGAGTCAATGCAGGACTTGATTCCAACGGCTTCATTATTTAAATGAATAACTAATAAATTAATTTCAGACATATCGATAGACAAGATGATGCGTAGGGAACTATCAAAAAGTGAACGTTGATGAAATGATTAAAAAATACAATGCATATTGGTTAAAAATATTTTTCATTTGTATTTTATGTTTTTCAGCCTGTTTCCCTTTATCTGCACAATCCAATATTGAATTCACAGATAAAGAAATAGAGTGGTTAGAGCAGCATAAAACTATTGATATAGGCGTAGATGGAAACTGGGCACCTGTTGACTTCATGGATGAAGAAAATCAGCACGTAGGCATTCTAGCCGACACAATAGATTTGTTAAGTGAAAGACTGGGAGTTGAATTTAATATCATCCCCGGGCCTACTTTCAATGACATGTTGCAAAAAGTTAGAACGGGGAATCTTAAGGTAGGCGCAACTATTGTTAAAACGGAAGAGCGTTCACGTAGCCTTGCCTTTACCGAGCCTTATTTTGTTGCACGGAAAGTAATTGCTACACGCAAGGATGTTTCTGGTTTCCACAGTATTCAGGATCTTTATGGCAAGACAGTAGCAATTGAGAAAGGTTATTTCACAGTCAAGCTACTACAGGAAAATCATCCTGATATTAATCTCGTTATGTTTGATTCCACACTAAATGCATTAAGGGCTGTTTCGTGGGGGCAAGCTGATGCCTATATAGGAAATCAAGCTGTCATCCAGTGGCATACACAAAAAGAACAGTTAGTAAATCTTGCTGTCACTGGCGATGCAAGCTTTTCAGGTTTTGGATTATCTCCACAACGTTTTGCTATTTATCGAGATTCAACATGGTTACCACTTCTGGATATTCTAAATAAAGGTTTGGCTAGTATTACTCTGGAAGAACGATCCACCATACAACAACGCTGGCTTGGAGGCTCATTAAAGCAACCAGCCAAAAGAATCAACTTAACCACTGCCGAGAGAGCATGGATAAAAGCGCATCCTGTTTTACGTGTCGGTGGTTTTCCTGACTGGCCACCATTTGAATTTCTCGGACCAGATAATCAACTTCAAGGCTTCACAATCGAATACTTGAAGACACTGTCTGAACGTACAGGAATAGGATTGGAATTCAACACCGAACCAACCTGGGCTGAAGAGTTGCAACTTATTCGTGAAGGCAAGCAGGATATTATTGGATCTATCGTAAAGACACCGGAGCGCGAGACCTATATACAATATACCGATCCCTATTTTACATTGGCCTTTGCGATGATTACCCGTAAGGACAATGTGATAAAGGAGCTGGATGGGCTAGACGGTAAAACATTAGTAATGGAAAGAGGTTATTCCACTACAGACTGGATTAAAAATAATCATCCTGAGATTCATTTACTCCTTGTTGATAATACTCCTGCAGCACTTGAAGCTGTAGCTACCGGCAAGGCTTATGCCTATATTGGCAACCGTGCAGTTGCGACGTATTTACTTGGGCGTGAACAATTGTTGAATCTTAAGCTTGCAGCAATTTCATCTATCCCTGAATCTAAAATTCACTTTGGGGTACCTAAAGATTCAGAGTGGACACCTCTGGTAACAATACTAAATAAAGCGCTAGCGTCTATTAAGTATGAAGAACAACGGGCAATCCACCAAAAGTGGCTCGGCACCACTATTGAGAAGACCAGAAAGATAGGATTAACAGCTGAAGAGCGTGCCTGGTTAAAAGAGCATAAAATTATTCGTCTAGGTGTTGACCCGGCCTGGCCACCGATCGAGTATATCAATGACCTTGGTGAGTATAGTGGTATGGCTTCTGATTACATGGGTATCGTTGCAAAGATACTTGGTATTGAAATGTTACCTGCTACTGATTTAAGCTGGTCGGAGGTAGTAGAGAAAGCACAAATACGTGAAGTAGATGTTTTACCCGCATTAAATCAAACTCCTGAAAGAAAAAAATACTTAATCTTCACCAGAAATTATCTGGACTTCCCATTCGTTGTCTTCACCCATGAAGATACAGGTTATGTCAATGGCATTGAGGATTTCAATGGTAAGTCTATCGCTGTTGAAAAAGGTTATGTGACTCAAGAATACCTGATGAGA
Source organism: Gammaproteobacteria bacterium (assembly GCA_021773245.1). Lineage (GTDB taxonomy): Bacteria > Pseudomonadota > Gammaproteobacteria > Eutrophobiales > Eutrophobiaceae > UBA7359. The sequence goes on from JAJFKK010000179.1 coordinate 7,334, forward strand.
GATTATCCAAATGTTCAACTCGTCCTGACTGAAACTACACGAGACGCCGTTGATCTTCTTTCCAGAAATAAGGTTGATGCCTACGTCGGTAGTCTTGCCATAGGTAGCTATGTCATAAGTGAATATGGATATACCAACGTCAAAGTTGCCGCACCAACCCAATATAGTAATGAACTTTCTATCGGTGTTCGTAGTGATTGGCCCCTATTTAAAAATATCCTGCAAAAGGCGCTAGACAGTATTGATATTGAAGAAAAAAATCAGATTAGGCAACGCTGGATGGCGGTTCGTTTTGACAAACGAATTGACTATACATTGTTATGGCAGATTGTTTCTGTTGCAGGCATTCTTCTCCTTCTAGCCTTGCTTTGGATCAACCAAAGTCAAAAACGAAATAAAGCCCTAGCAGAAAGCCGACAACGCCTGCGTTTAACGATGATCAGTGCAGATTTGGGCGCATGGAATCTTCATATTACTGGTGAATTCAGCAGATATATCTTCTGGAATGATATTTGTGCACGTCATAACGGTTTCCCAGAGGATATGAAACAAGTGCATATCGATCAGGTTTCTGAAAAGGTGAAGCAAAATGATCAAAAACGAGTAAAGAGCACTTTATACAGATGTATCTTTGGTAAGCAGAATAAGTTTTCAGAAGAATATGAAACGAAAAATAATACCTATCTGATGATGCAAGGTCAGGCTGTCGATTTCGATAAAAAGGGTAGGCCGACACGCATAATCGGTATCACTCAGGATATCACCCAGCGCAAACGCGATGCGCAAGCTCTGAATAATAATAAGAAACGTCTTGAGCTGGCATTAAAAGGCGGCGATATGGGATTTTGGGATGTTGATTTGCAAAGCGGTGAAACAATTGTTAATGAACGTTGGGCTGAAATGCTGGGTTATAAGCTTGAAGAGATCGAGGATGTAGGTAACCTTTGGCGAAATAGTATTCACCCTGATCATGTCGAACAAGTAATTCAGGTTGGTAAAGATTTTAAGGAAGGTCGTATCGATACCTACGAAATTGAATATCAGGCACTGACAAAAAATAATAAAACAATATGGTTGGTATCTAAAGGCGCGATTGTCGAATGGGATGATAGCGGTAAAGCATTACGTATGGTCGGTACCGTGATGGATATCACCGAGCAAAAGTGCCTTACAGAAGAAATAGTACATGCTCGTGAACAGGCCGAAGACGCCAATCGTATGAAAGGTGATTTTCTGGCCAATATGAGTCATGAAATTCGCACACCTATGAATGCCATTATCGGTTTGTCACACCTTGCATTGAATACTCAGCTATCACCTAAACAGCAGGATTACGTCAGCAAGATTCACCTGTCCGGTGAGACCTTATTGGGCATCATCAATGACATCCTCGATTTTTCCAAGATTGAAGCCGGTAAGCTGGAAATCGAATCAATAGATTTTAACTTGTATTCCGTTCTGGATAATCTATCCAACATGATAGGATTCAAGGCGGGTGAAAAGGACGTTGAGCTTTTAATTGATCTGGCTCCCAATGTGCCAACTGATTTGCTCGGTGATCCATTACGCCTGGGACAGGTGCTTATCAATCTTGCCAATAACGCGGTCAAATTTACTGAACACGGCGATATAACTGTCGAAGTAAAACTCAAACAAAAAACTGAAGAAAACATTGTGCTTGCCTTTGCCATCCGTGACAGTGGTATAGGCATGACCGAGGAACAACAGGCAAAACTATTTCAGGCTTTTTCCCAGGCCGACTCATCTACAACACGGGAGTATGGTGGTACCGGACTGGGGCTTGCTATATCCAAACAATTGGTTGAGTTGATGGGTGGTTCAGAGATAGGTGTGAAATCAGCTCCCGGACAAGGTAGTACGTTCTTTTTTACTACCCGATTTGGCGTAGGAGAAATAAAACAGGAACGTTCTTACCAGCAAGTATTCCCCGAAGAGCTAGTCAAACCACATGTTTTGATTGTCGATGATAATCCCACCTCACGTCGGATCCTGTCAGATTATCTGGAAAGTTTTGGCATAAGGTTTGGTGAGGCGGCATCCGGTGACGAGGGATTAGATGAACTAAGGATTAGCAATACAGATGATCCTTATAATGTGGTTTTGATGGATTTTAAGATGCCGAATATGAATGGCATTGAAGCGACTAAACGGATTTTTTCTAATGACGTAATCAAAATTAAACCGGATGTCATTATGGTGACTGCCTATGGCAGGGAAGATATAGAAGAAGAATCACATGCAGCAGGGGCAAAGTCTTTTCTGGTAAAACCAGTCAGTCCGTCAGACTTGTTTGATGTCATTATGCAAACGATAGGTCATAAAAATGATTCATCAATGCCGGTTAGTCCAGATTCGTCGCTGGAGATTAGTGAACCAAGTAGAGGGGCACATCTATTGTTGGTAGAAGATAATGAAATTAACCAGCAGGTCGCACAAGAGATACTCGAGCAGGCTGGTTTCCGGGTCAAGATCGCCAACAATGGTCAAGAGGCAATCGATGTATTAAATCAACATGCCAATAAATTCGATGGGATATTAATGGATATCCAGATGCCGGTTATGGACGGCTATACTGCCAGTAAAGCAATACGCAAGGATTCCCATTTTGACAAATTACCGATCATTGCCATGACGGCCAATGTAATGAGCGGCGATATAGATAAAGCAATGCAAGCAGGTATGGATGACCATGTAGCAAAGCCTATTAACGTTGAAGATTTATATGCCGTTTTAAACAAATGGGTTACTGCATCTGATCCGAAATTTACAGAAGGCTCCGATTCCAGTGATAACACCACAGATCAAGAAGAAGTGTCTTTACCAGATTTTATCGGTCTGGATACAGCGAACGGTTTATTAAGAGTAGGCGGGAACAAACAACTATATAAAAAGATATTGTTAAAATTTGCAAGCAGTCAAAAAGAGATAACAAGTTCGATATCTACACTATTAAAAAATCAGGATTACGAATCAGCAGAACGCGAAGCACATACACTAAAAGGCGTGGCGGGTAATATCGGCGCGTATGGTTTATATGAACGGGCTAAAGTTCTTGAAATAGCTATTAAAAATAAAATACAACCTGAAGAAATAATGCCTGACCTGAGCGAAGTAGAAACAGAGTTGTCACAAATACTTAATGAGATCGATAAACTGGATACTGGCCAGAACGACTTGGCAATACCAAATAATGTGCCATGCAAAGAAGAAGAACTAGCCAAACTACTGAATAGCCTTGCACAACGTCTAAGCGATAACGATGCAGATTCAACAAAATTGTTTGACCAGCTTAATCAGCAATTATTGAATCACCCGGATAAAGATGACCTAGAAGATTTGTCGATAAAAATCAGTCAATATAACTTTGATGAGGCACTAGTCTGTTTGACTAAATGGGCAGAAAAACTTGATATCGATATAAGACCAAAATAATAATCGAAAAGAATTATATATTATGGAAAATAAAAACAATCTTAAAAGCAAAGAACACTACTTTCAACTCCTGAATGCCGTGCCAGAGAATATCCTTGTAGTTGATAATGATAAAACACTTGTTTTTGTTAATGATATGGCCGTTGAAACATATGGCTATATGCGAGATGAAATATTGCATCAATCAATTGAAATCCTTATTCCTGATATACAATTAGGAAGTATTACTACGAAATTTAACGCCCGTTGCAAAGATGGCGCTGTACTTCCTGTTGAGATTCGAAGTAACACCATTCAATCGAAAGATAAACTTAATGGACTCGTTTTAATCAAGGTGTGTAGTATTAATAATTGTCGTCAACTTAGATTTAATGTTGAAAAGCAGTTCAATTATCAAACCGCTTTGCTAGATGCCTTTCCTACACCTATCTATTCCCTCGATGCTGAAGCGCGTTTTGTGAGTTGCAATAAAGCTTACGAGAAGGCCTTTAATGTGTCACGGTCTGAACTTATTGGTAAAACAGTTCTTGAGCAAGAGCATATCCCCTCAGCTGATAGAGAATCCTATTACAAAGGTGATCTTGAATCTTTAAAACAACAAAAAAGTAAGCAGGAAGAAATAACTATCAAGTATGCCGATGGGAAAGAGCATGATTTGTTATTTTGGTTAACAACTTTCAAACATGCCGATGGAACAATTGCTGGGCTTGTAGGCTCATTGATCGATATTTCAGATCGAACAAAACTTGAAAAGGATCTTTTAATCGCTCGCGACAAGGCAGAAGCAGCCAATAAGGCCAAGAGTGATTTTATTGCCAATATGAGCCATGAGCTTCGCACACCGATGAATTCGATCCTTGGTTATAGTCATCTGGCCCTGAATAATGATCCAGCTAATAAAAATAAAGAGTATTTAAATAAAATTGATCATGCTGCCAGTGGTTTACTTGAGATCATAAATGATATTCTTGATTTTTCAGGTATGGAATCCGGCAAACTCAAAGTTAATGTCGTTGATTTCGATATAAATGAAATCCTCGATGATCTAAGCCAGACTGTAGGAATCAAGGCTCGCGAGAAGAATCTTGAGCTACTTTTTAAGCTGGAAGATGAGATACCAACATACCTCATGGGTGATCCACTACGTCTCGAACAAATTCTTTCTAGCCTGATTGATAATGCAATAAAATTTACTGATAGCGGTGAAATTGTTGTCTCAATTCAACGAACAGAAGATCATAACAACAAAATAGGTTTGCAGTTCTCGGTAGAAGATACCGGTATTGGCATAGATAAAGAACAAAGTGAATATTTATTCAATTCATTCACACAGCTTGAAAATTCTTCTACTAGAAAGCACGGTGGTCTCGGTCTTGGTCTGGTAATTAGCCAGCGTTTGGTTAACTTGATGGGAGGCAAGAT
>JAJFKK010000180.1 GCA_021773245.1 Gammaproteobacteria bacterium
GTAGTTAATATTTCAGCAGTGGAAACTAATGCTGAATCTAACATGGTTATTTTACTACATGGTCTTGCTCGATCTGATTCTTCATTTAAAAAGATGGAAAAAAGTTTGCAAGAAGAAGCTTATAAAACATGTAATATTTCATATCCATCAACAAAATACCCGATTGAAAAATTAGTATCAGATTTTGTAATACCAGATATTAATAAGTGCATTAATGACGAGTATAAAACAATAAATTTTGTAACTCATTCTATGGGTGGCATCGTTGTTCGTTATTTAGCAACGCAAGATATTAATTTTAAAATTGGACGTGTCGTTATGTTAAGTCCACCAAACAAAGGAAGTGAAGTCGTTGATACATTAGGAGACTTATGGTTATTTAAAGCGATCAATGGCCCAGCTGGTTTACAGTTAAGCACGAGTGATGAAAGCTTGCCGAATACCTTAGGTGAGCCTAAATTTGAATTAGGCATAATCACGGGTAATCAATCTATCAATTTAATTCTATCTAGTATGATAGAAGGCGATGATGATGGAAAAGTATCTATTGAAAGTGCAAAACTCGAAGGAATGAAAGATTTCCTCGTTGTCAAAGCAACTCACCCTTTTATTATGAAGAATTATTTAGTAATAGAACAGACAAAATACTTTCTTAAAAACTCCGAATTTAAACATTCGTCTGAAATTTAGCGTCATAGAATAAAAGTAAGGCTAAAGATATTTTACATATTTCACTTCATATAGTCGTTCCATTGATTGTAGCACTGTTTTTTAAGGCAAAATGGAAAGTAGTATTTCTGATTATGATGTCGACAATGCTGGTCGACCTTGACCATTTATTAGCTGAGCCTATATACGATCCTAATCGGTGCAGTATCGGCTTTCATCCATTGCATGAATTTATTCCTATCCTTTTTTATTTCGGTTTTTGCTTTATTAAGCCATTAAGATTTATCGGTATTGGCTTGGTCATACATATGGCATTGGACTCAATTGATTGTATGTTTAACAGTGGCATATGGTATGTATGAAAAAAATTAACCAGTTGTTTCTGTTCTATCCTGAGAGTGTAAGCGTTTGTTGCATTAACAAAAATATAGTCTTACAAGAAAATAAATATTCAGTAAATAAAAACTATAATAATTAGTTAAATTCTTCTGATGCAGCGCTTCTGCCTATTTGCATTGCAACTTCTCGCCATTTACGTCCTTCGATGTATTGATGCATAGCATCTGATTCTTGTTCTAGTTCTGTCATACGCGCATTAATGATATCGCCAATACTAATAACGCCAAGCAGATGTTCATCATCGTCGACAACAGGCAAATGACGAATACGCTTAGAGATCATAATAGACATTAGTTTTGCCATACTATCTTCCGGGTGACTAACAATTACATTGTGAGTCATAAAATCTGTAGCTGGTTTATTTAAGATAGGTTGTCCAGCAGTGGAAATACCATTAACAATATCGCGCTCAGATAATATGCCTGCAATTTTTCCATCCAGGTTAAGAGCAATAACACAACCAATACGTTTGTCGGTTAAAATTTTACATGCATCGGAGATTAATGTCTCCGGTGTAATGGTTAAAATTGCCGAATCTTTACTCTTTAATATTGTGCTTCCTGTAATTGTGGCATCAATACTTTGTTGATGTATTTTCTTTGCAAGGTTATCCAATAATTGCGTCGAAAATATTTTCAGAATAGGACGGATTTGATGTTTATTTAAAAAATAACCAAAAGGACCATAGCTAGCTGTGTATTCATAACGAATTTTTATAACGACGTTCTTTTGTTTTTGCTCCATGCTTGCTATACGACGTAAATAACTAATAGGTAATGGATAACTATCTGTTTTCACCTGCATAGTGAAGTGAGATAAAGGTTCCCATTCTTTGCATTCTTCTTCCCAAATGCGCCCGCTTTTATGATGAATTTGTCTTACCATGCCGAGTCCAGTACCTGAAAGTTGTTCTACTCGAACGATATCGGGTGCGGTTTCAGAAAACGTTTTCATGTCGGTTAGTATTTCCCAGATAGAATCCAGGTCACCTTTTACACGTTTATCGATTTCTATTGTAAGCATGATATATTTATTAACAATTTTACAAGATTGTAATACCTATTCCATCTTCTGCCTATGTGTTATATACCCATGATACTCTAAAATACGCATTTCCAAGTATCATGGGTATAATCTTGGCAATAATGAATTTCAGGTAGTTATATTAGAATGATTACGGTTTTAGAAAAACCAATCCCGTTTGGTGGAGGAATAGAATTACCTCCAAATAAAACTATTTCTTTGGAGCCTCCTCTAAGAAAAGCAGAGTTACCAGATTTAATTAAAATCCCATTACGACAACATATTGGCTCGCCTGCAAAATCAATCGTAAAAGTCGGTGAGACTGTTTTAAAAGGGCAGATGCTTGCAGAAGCACAGGGTTATATTAGTGCGCCGATTCATGCCAGTACTTCAGGAGTTATTAAGGAAATAGCAGAACATGCTTTACCTAATCCTTCTGGTGCGAAATCTGAATGTATTGTTATCGAAACAGATGGAAAAGAAACATGGTTTGATAAAAAAGAACCGGTTGAAAATTATTACAATTTTAGTCCAGTCGAAGTACAGAAAAAAATATGGCAAGCCGGTATTGTTGGTATGGGTGGCGCAGGTTTTCCATCAGCAGTAAAAATAATTCCGGGCTTAAGCCTGGATATTGAGTTGTTGATAGTAAATGCAGCGGAGTGTGAACCCTATATAAGTTGTGATGAAGCACTAATCAGAAATTATGCAAAAGATGTTGTTACAGGAATTGAAGTATTGGCACATGCATTACAGGTAGATGAATGTGTTATTGCGATTGAAGATTGTAAAACAGAAGCAATAGAAATTTTAAAAGATGCATTAGAACAACATGCTGAAATAGAAATTAAATTAATATTGATTTCAAATCTTTATCCTGCCGGTGGTGAAAAACAGTTAATTAAATCAATTACTGGTATTGAAGTACCTGCTGAAGGATTGCCAGTTGATGTTGGTGTTGTTGTTCAAAATGTAGCGACAGCAGTAGCAGTTAAGAAAGCGATTATCGATGGCGAACCTTTGATTAGTCGCATTGTTACAATAACAGGCCCTGGAATAAAACAAGCGTGTAATCTCGAAGTGTTGTTTGGAACGCAGCTTGATGAGATTATAAAGCAGTGTGGTGGCTATAATGAGCAGTTCGAATATTTAATTATGGGTGGGCCTATGATGGGCTTTCGTTTACATAGTGATCAAGTTCCTTTAATTAAAACAACTAATTGTTTATTGGCAGCAGCTTCTGAAATTCAGGCAACAAATGTAAAAGAGTCCGCTTGTATACGTTGCGACGAATGCGCTCCCGTTTGTCCGGTTAAACTACAGCCACAACAGCTTCATTGGCATACAAAAGAATTTAATTCTGAACGATTGCAGGACTATAGTTTATTTGATTGTATTGAATGTGGTTGTTGTTCTTATGTTTGTCCAAGTCACATACCCTTAGTTGATGAATTTCGACAAGCAAAAAGTAATATTTGGGATAAAAGACGAAAACAACTGGATGCTGAACAACACAGAAAACGTTATCTTGATAAGCAAGCACGAATTGAACAACAAAAGCTGGACAAAATGAATAAGCAGTCAGAAGTTGTTGAGGATAAAATAAATAACGAATTTACTTTAAAGAAAAAACAAGATGCTATTGCCGCGGCTGTAAGCCGCGTAAAACAAAAGCGAAAAGATAAGGGAGTTTAAAAAATTATTCTGTAAAAAATTGTTGGCTATAAGAAAGCAATAAAGTTTCCGTTGCACCTGCAGGTGTAACATCAAGTTCAAAAGTTATTGTTTCTTCGTTACTAACAGGTAATTCACCTATGTAATATATAGCGAGCGGATCATCTTCTTTTATTTCTCTTAATGAAACATTCTTTTGCTGGCTACTGAGATTTTTTGCAATGACATTGAATGATGCTGTAATAGGAGTTTTAGTATTATCAGTTTTTTCTATAACAGAAATATTGAGCAATGCTCTACTTTTACTGCGAGCTATCTTGTAGCCGCGTGCCACTTCAGTTGGTAATTGATCGGTGGTTAGGGCATTGATATGGATAATATAATTGCCAAATTCCTTGTCATGAATATTTGTCTCATAAGCAACTCTGCCTGAATCTGATTGGTTCGAAGTGGATTGTTGTTCACAAGCACCAAGTGAAATCAATGGTATCAAGAGGAAAATTAGTTTAAGTGTTCTCATTATTTCTGTCTCCATATCTGCATCTGACGTGGTCCCTAGTGATTATACTATAGTCGAAATTTAGATTCATAACGAGCAACGAAGTTCTATCAAAAGAAAAAAATTCGATAGCATAATATCTTTCCAATTTCTTACATTGTAATTAACACTTTTCTGATCTGGAAAAAATACCATTATTACAATAGATAAAGTATTTATGTGCATAGTCTATCAAAGTAATAATTGATTTATTTTGCAAAAAAACAGGAAATAGTATCTATTAAATATGTAATAAATTATAAAAGATTAATAAAATCAATGATATATGATAATGGCCTGTGTATTGCATTATAAATATTAAATATATTTGTCGAATACTTTTACGAAGAAGAAATACAGACGCGCCATGATAAAACAAATAATAATCAATGAGTTCACTATTGGATTGATCAGTGTGTCTTAATAATAAGTTAGCTAAAAATAATTCATGAATGTACTTAAAGCGATGATGGTAATTTGAAAATATATAATACTGTAAAAATATCTCTATGTTTCGTTTAGTCTCTACTTTATTTTCCACTTTTGGACTTCTCTTTTTTTGCGTGGTTATCGGCCACGCTGATGAATATAGTGAAGATAAGATTCAAAATATCCAACTCACAGAGCAGGAACGACAATGGCTCATACAGCATCCTGTGATTCGTGTTGCAATGGATCCTGACTGGGCACCGGTTGAATATAGAGATAAGAATGGTGAGTTTGATGGTATTTCAATGGATTACTTGTCACTCTTGGAAAATAAGTTAGGGGTTAGTTTTGAAGTTGTTAAAGGGCTTACTTGGCAAGAGGCTGTTGAAGCAATAAAAAATAAACAAGCAGATATGTTTACTTCGGTTACGTATACAAAACAACGCGAAGAATATGCAATATTTACAGAACCTTATATCACGATTCCTATTCGTATTTTTGCCCGTAATAATATTTCTTATATTGGTTCTATAGATAATATATTAGATAAACGTATTGCTGTAGTTGAAAATTATGCTATTCATGATTTGCTGACTAATGATTATCCTGAATTAAATTTATTTCCAGTTAAAACTCCCGCTGATGGCTTAACACTACTTTCAAGTGGTGACGTAGATGCTTTTATAGGTAATGTAATTACTGCTTCTTATTACATTGGTAAATTAGAATTAGACAATGTTAGGACAAGTGGTGAGACAGACTATTCTAATAAACAGGCAATGGCGGTTCGTGATGATTGGTCAATTCTAGTTGGTATTCTTCAGAAAAGTCTTGATAGTATTTCCAAAGATCAACACGCAAATATATTTAACCGTTGGATGTCTATCAGATTTGAATCAAAAATAAATTACACATTAATATGGCAAATTTTAATAGTTTCATTATTTATAATCATATTAATTGTTTACTGGAATAGACGTCTTGCTAAGGAGATACAACAACGAAAGTTAATAGAGAGCAAAATTAGAGATCAACATTTCTTACTAGAAAATCTAGTTCAGGAACGAACCAGTGCACTAAAAGAAAATGAAGCCAAAGTTCGATTGATTCTAGAATCTATAGGTGAAGGTGTTTATGCAATCAATAAAAACGGTGAAGTTACGATAATTAATCCAGCGGCAATGCAGATGCTTGGTTATTCAGCAGAAGAGCTTATCGGAAAAACGATGCATTCAATAGTGCATCATAGTCACCCTGATGGAAGCCCTTATCCTAGAGAAGAATGTCAAATATATAAAACAGTAAAAAACAGTCAATTTGAGCTTGTCGGAAACGAAGTGCTATGGCGAAAAGATGGTACTAGTTTTCCAATCGAATACCAATGTATGCCGATTAAGAAAGAAGAAGAAACGATAGGTTCTGTAATCAGTTTTAAAGACATTACTGAACGTAAACAGGCAGAAACAAAATTATTGGCTGAACAAGAGCGCACTAAACAAATATTAACAGGAACCAATGCCGGGACATGGTATTGGAATATTGAAACTGAAGAACTCATTATCAATGAACGCTGGGCTGAGATTATTGGTTACACATTGGAAGAGTTATCCCCTGTTAAAATAAGCACATGGAGTGCGTCTCTGCATCCAGATGATTTAAAGAATGCAGAACATATGTTAGAAAAACATTTTAATCATGAGTTAGATTATTATGATGTTGAATTTCGACAGAAGCATAAAAATGGTGATTGGATTTGGATCAATGCCAGGGGAAAAGTTGCTGTTTGGGATATTGCTGGAAAGCCAAAACGTATGACAGGAACACATCTTGATATAACAGGAAAAAAAAATGCAGAGGAACAACTATTACATCATGCTCATTTTGATACTTTAACTGGGTTACCTAATCGATTTCTGGCATTAAATAGATTGTCTCAATTAATTCTTGATGCACGACGCAGTAATAGAAAGGTTGCTATCTTCTTTTTAGATCTGGATGATTTTAAGAAAATTAATGACACATTAGGCCATGATGTCGGCGATGAAGTTTTAACTGAAGCTGCTAAGCGCCTGCAAGATTCTATTCGTGATAGTGATACAGTCGGAAGGCTTGGTGGAGATGAGTTTATTGTTTTAGTAAATGAATTAGCGCATATAAATGATGCAGGTCACGTAGCAGAAAAATTACTAGATAGTTTTTATAGCCCTTTTAGTTATCGTGATCGCGAGTTGATACTCAGCGTAAGTATTGGAATTTCAATTTACCCTGATGACGGAGACAATGCTTCCGAACTTTTACGAAAAGCAGATTCAGCAATGTACCATTCAAAGCGAGAGGGACGTAAAACATATTCTTACTTTACTGATGCAATGAATCAAGATATTACTCGAAGACTTCTTCTTGAAGAACAGATGCATGGGGCAATTGAAAGAAATGAATTTCATCTATGTTATCAACAAAAAATAGATATAAAAACTCGTCGGATAATAGGGGTAGAGGCATTATTGCGATGGAGCAATGAAAAATTAGGAGAAGTCTCTTCATCGGAGTTTATCCCCTTAGCCGAGCATACAGGGCAAATAGTGCCTATTGGCGAGTTTGTTTTAAGGGAAGCCTTAAACAAAACAGCTGAATGGCAAAAAGAAAGTAATCAACCATTTTCGATAGCAATTAACCTTTCGCCCAATCAGTTTAGAGATTTTAATTTAGTTGCTACGATAGAAAATATTATTGATGAATCAGGTGTTAATAAAGAATTAATAGAGTTTGAAATTACTGAAGGGGTATTTATGAGTGCTCTTACTCAGGTATCAGATGCAATGATTAAATTAACAAAATTAGGAATAACTTTTGCGATGGATGATTTTGGTACTGGTTATTCCTCTCTCAATTACTTACGTAAATACCCATTTAAAACTTTAAAAATTGACCGTAGTTTTGTGAGTGATATTGCAATTAATATTGCTGATATGGAGTTAGTGAATGCAGCAATTGCAATGGCGCATGCGTTAGGGCTGACAGTTGTGGCTGAAGGAGTAGAAACAGAAGAACAGTTAAAAATATTAGAGAAAATTGGTTGTGATATTGGCCAAGGTTTTCTTTGGGGTAAACCTTTAATATCAAGTGATATAACGGATATACTTCGTAAGCAACACTAATATACTATCTAGAGGATGATCCAGTGAATATCCCTGTTTATCAGGTTCGGATTATTGATTAGATGCTTCAAATTTCAAAATAACATGTAATGCTATCTTTCTATCGATTTTATTTAAGAAACGATAACTTCTAACTGGCACATTACGTGCAAGTTTTTGTGCATGATAAATCGCATAAAAATCAGCCTTGTTTTATTTCTTAGTTTAGTTGCAACACCTACATTAGCTAATGCAGAAATAGGATTGATCGTACCTAAAAAAGGGACGGTTTATTACGCATTATTGGATGGGCTAAAACTATTGGCAGTAGGAAATATTGAACAATGGATAAGCGGTTCCTGTGATGGAATACGTCTTTGCAGTAACACCTCAGATATAAATCATATTAGGAACTACAGAGCAAAATTACAGGAAAAAATTGCCACCAGTTGTCTAAAAAAAGGCGGCGAAGCTTTAGATATTGATCATGTTGTCGGTAACCCTGAAATAGATATTGCAGTAAAAATATATTTGAATTGTGATGAAAATGGGCCGCCAAGGTTTTATTCTTTAAGACGTACAATGGACTTCTGGTTTTTTATTAGTTTGTGAAAATTAATTGATATTTGTCAATTGATTGGTACTCATTCAGTTATTTAAGAAAATCTATATTTCAAAAATACTTGATATTTGATTTGGATCAATTTTATTAATAGCTTGTTTTATAATGGATTTTATTAAACATGGAATGAATTATTCGTACGAATATGATTAGTCAGATTTGGCGGGAAAATTACCAACTTGTCTAAATAATATGCATTTCTTTTTTCTCTATTCTTTATTTAGAGCCATTCTAATAGTCTTTATTAAGGTATTTTAACTGTAATAAGTTAGTAAGCTAAGGCGGATGAAATCACATCTAGCGAAAGTTTATGTATTTGATATAAATCAAAAATATTAATTTTAATCGTAATCGTAATAATTAAATTTCCATGAGCGTCTTTTTTAAAAAACATGTTGTCACATGACACTGATCAAGGAATTGTTTTATGTTGTTAAACGATAATTCCTATCAGTTTTAAATTTAAAGGAACTAGCCGATATGCAAGTAACGCATGAACTAATGAATGAACATCAACTGATTTTGAAATATATTGAACTAATGGAACGGTACATAAACTTTAGTCAGGCAAACGAGGAAGATAATCTTTTATTTGAGAAAGCGCAGGACTTTGTCGATTTTATTAAAGTATTTGCAGATAGCTACCATCATGTAAAAGAAGAAGACATGTTGTTTAAATATTTACAGACTCCCGGTGTGCTATCTCATTGTAATCCATTACCTGTCATGCTTTCTGACCACGAGCAAGGCAGAATGTTTGTACAGAATATGACAGAAGCGATGTCATCTGAAAACAAGAATAATTTTTGTACGAATGCATCAAACTACGGTCAACTTATGCAGCAACATATTATGAAAGAAGACAATATCCTTTACCCAATGGCGGAAGAAGGGTTATCTGATGATAATAAAATTGCCTTAGATAATGAATATAAACAAATAGAAGAACAGATTGATAAACAGCATATATGGAAAAAATTTCAAGAAAAACATTTAGAACTGGAAAGCTGCTTAAATAGTAAAGTGACACTTACAGAATAACAATATCTATATAGATTTAAAAAAGCATAAATTATTTTATTATCTTTAACCACCATCCAAATGCAAAACCGGTAATAAACATCAAAATACTATAAGTGACGGCTGGAATCATCATTGTAGTATTACCAATAAGCGTGCCTGACACCAATAATGCCAAAGTTCCATTTTGAATGCCTACCTCGTAACTAATGGATACGGCTTGAGTTTGCGATAATTTGAAAACTTTAGATAAATAATAACCAAATACAAGGACAAGAATATTTAAAGTTAATGTTGCCGCCCCTGTTTGCATAAAAAAAGTCAACATTTGTGATTTGTTTTTTAGAATAATCGCTAATATGATGAAGAGTAAAAAGATGACAGAGAATACTCGGATAACAGGTTCGGTTTTATTCGCCGCTTTCTGCCACTTCGATAATATAAACATACCTATAGCCACAGGTATTACGGTAATAACTAAAAGTTGAATGATAGTTTTTAGCAACGGAAGCTCAAATTCATTCGCTGAGCCTAAAAAATAATTCATCGCCAATAAGGTCAGTAAAGGAAGAGTTATAGGAGTAATAATACTTGTTATAGCTGTCAAACTAATAGAGAGAGCAACGTCACCCTTTGCTATGTTTGTAAACATGTTTGAGGTTGCACCGCTTGGCGCAAATGAAATAATCATTAAGCCTACTGCTAATTCCGGGGGTAATTTAAAAATAATTGCGATTAACAGTGCGATTATAGGTAAAGCAATCATTTGAGCCGAAATTCCAATTATGGCGGCTTTCGGTTGTTTAAATACACGGGTAAAGTCAGTAATGTGTAAAGATAAACCCAACCCAAACATTATAATGAATAATGATAGAGGAAGAATAACCGTAGTCAGCAAATCTGCTTGCATAATGTGTCCTTATGTTTGAAAAATATTTTGAGTTTTCAAGTACAAATTATATTAAAAATCAACTTATTGCTCTCTAATTTTTTGATTATAGTACTATCTTTTCTATTTCTTTAATTTAGTAGTTTCTAACTTGTAAATAATGTTCGCTTTGGTGACGACCATAGTTGAACATTACAATACTTTATCTTCAGGATTAAAAGATAAAAAAAACGGCGAGTATATTTCTATAATATGTTTGAGGATATCACGATGTGAATAGAAATTTAGGCCCGCCGTAAATAACGCATAAGGAGGAAGAGGTTACCTTATGAGTCCTACAGAACTTATTTATAAATTTTAACTATTGAATCTATTTTCCCCGTACATATTGATGATGTTATTTCTTGCGTTTCGGTATATATAAATCCGTAATAGTACCTTCAAACACCTCAGCTGCCATTGCCACAGTTTCTGAAAGAGTAGGGTGAGGATGTATTGTTAAACTGATGTCTTCGGCATCACAACCCATTTCGATTGCCAGTGCGCATTCAGCAATTAAATCACCTGCATTTGGACCGACAATAGCGGCACCAATAATACGATTAGATTCTTTATCGAATAATAATTTAGTCATGCCTTCATCTCGACCAAGAGCTAATGAACGACCACTAGCGGCCCAGGGAAATACGCCTTTCCCATATTCAATGCCTTTTTCTTTGGCCTCAGTTTCAGATAAACCGACCCAGGCGATTTCAGGATCAGTATAGGCAACAGAAGGAATGACTCGATTATCGAAACTAACTTTATGACCGGCGATAGTTTCTGCAGCTATCTTAGCTTCATGTGCTGCCTTGTGTGCCAACATCGGTTGACCAACGATGTCACCTATAGCATAGATATGGGATACATTAGTACGTTGTTGATCATCTACCGGTATAAAGCCTCGCTCATCAACATGAACACCTGCCTTATCGGCATTGATCATTTTTCCGTTGGGCTGTCTGCCAACGGCAAGCAGAATTGCGTCAAACATATCTTCATCAGGCGCATCTTTACCATCGAAACAAACTTTCAAAGCGGCTTTCTTCGCAGTGACTGAGGTTACGCCTGTGTTAAGATAAATATTTTCATAAAGACCGTTAATTCTTTTTTGTAATGGTCTAACTATATCTTTATCACAACCAGCAATTAGTGAATCTAGCATTTCAACGATAGTAATCTTGGATCCCAAAGAGGCATAAACGGTTGCCATTTCCAGGCCGATGATTCCGCCACCAATTACCAGCATGCGCTTTGGAATATTTTCAAGTAAAAGTGCATCGGTTGAATCCATGATACGAGGATCGTCTGGCAAGAAGGGAAGTTTAGACGCTTGAGAACCAGCAGCGATGATGGCGTTAGCAAAAGATATTGTTTGTGTTTTACCGTCGTGTTCAATTTCAATGGAGTTGCTAGAATTAAATTTTGCATAACCCTGGATAACGTCAATCTTTCTTTGTTTAGCCATGGACTTCAGGCCAGAGGTCAATTTATTAATAACTGATTCAGTCCAGTCTCGTACCGGTTTTGAATCTGGTTTTCTTGAACCCAGGTCTATACCGTGCTCTTTCAGTTCATCTATTTCTGATATAATTTTTCCGACGTGTAATAGTGCTTTAGAAGGGATACAACCGACATTCAGGCAAACACCACCTAGAGAAGGGTAACGTTCTATTAATATAGTTTTTAAACCAAGGTCTGCTGCACGAAAAGCAGCCGTATAACCACCAGGACCTGAACCTATTACAATTACATCAGTATCGTGGTTAGCATTAGAGGGACTTTCAGTTGCAGAGTCGGGTATTGATGTATGATCTTTAACGGATTCTATTTTTGGTTCAATATCCGCTGCTGTTTCAATATTTTCATTTAATGCCATTACTAGAATGATAGTACCTTGAGATACTGTATCACCGATGCTGACCTTTATCTCATTCACGGTGCCGGCTTTCGGAGAAGGGATGTCCATCGTCGCCTTATCACTTTCAAGTGTGATCAAGGTATCTTCTTTCTCTATAACATCACCGATAGAAATGGGTATCTCTATGATTTCAACGAACTCGAATTCACCGATGTCGGGAACGGATATCTCTTTTAATTCAACCATGCTCATAACAGGATGTCGCGGATGTCAGTTAAGATATGCGATAGTTCACGAGTAAACTCGGCGGCCGCTACCCCATCAATGACACGGTGATCATATGAAAGTGAGAACGGTAAGATAAGTCGTGGGACAAACTGACCATTTTGATAGACGGGTTTAATCGACCCCTTAGATATCCCCATGATGGCCACTTCAGGTGTATTTACAATAGGTGTGAATCCGGTGCCACTGATATGACCTAAGCTTGAAATAGTAAAGCAACCACCTTGCATCTCGGCCGGCGATAATTTTTTATCGCGTGCCTTCTGTGCTAGTTCGGCTAACTCTTTGGCAAGATCAAACAAGCCTTTTTTATCAGCGTCTTTTACCACGGGCACCATCAGTCCGGCTTCGGTATTGACCGCAATACCGATATGAAAATAGTTCTTTAAGATCAAGTTTTCACCATCAGGGCTTAATGATGCATTGAACACCGGATACTTCTTCAATGCCACAATGACAGCTTTAATTAAGAAACTGAGTAAGGTTAAGCGTGTGCCATAGCTTTCAGCTTCGTCTCTTTTTGATTTACGGAAGTCTTCCAGCTCGGTAATGTCGGCTTCATCAAATTGAGTGACATGGGGTACCGTGATCCAACTGCGATGTAAATTCTGTCCTGACAGGCGTTTTAACCGTGATAAAGACTGGGTTTCTATTGGGCCAAACTTGGAGAAATCCACTGGTGGGATTTCGGGTAAAGCAAAACCACCTTTATCTTTTTCAAATACACGGTTGTCTGACATCACTGCCTTGGTAAAGGCTTTGACATCGTCTTTGGTAATGCGTCCTTTACGACCACTACCACGCACCAATCCTAAATCAACGCCTAACTCACGAGCAAAACGACGTACCGAGGGACTCGCGTGTGCTTGTGCGGATTGACTTTCTCCAACGAGCTGCGCACCGTCCGGCGTAACGGGTGCCGGACGTTGCGCTCCCTCTGGGTTATTAGAGGAGGAGGGATTAGGCTTGTTTTGACCCGGTGTAGGAATAGTCTCATTTGATTCCTTAACTGAACCCACATCATCGTGCGTATTGTTCGAATTTGTTGTTACTTCTTCTTTATTATCTGTCGTCTCTAATACAGCAATGACTGTACCTTCGGAAATGGTATCACCCACAGAGAGGCTTAATACTTTGACTATACCGGCGGCAGGCGATGGAATATCCATGGTGGCCTTGTCGCTTTCCAATGTTATTAAGGTGTCTTCAACATCAATAACATCTCCTACAGCAACGGAAATTTCAATCACTTCAACACCATCAAATTCGCCAATATCAGGAAGCAAGATAGTTTGTTCGTTAGACATAATCGTTATACCGTGACTGGATTTGGTGCATCAGGATCAATATCGTATTGTTTGATCGCTTCCGTGACTTTCGATGCGGGTATCTGCCCTTCATGAGCCAGTGCCTTTAATGCTGCGACAACAACATGGTAACGATTCACTTCAAAGAATTTGCGAAGTTGTGCACGCGTATCGCTGCGACCAAAGCCGTCGGTTCCCAACACTACATAGTTACGTTCCGGGATAAAGGCACGTATCTGATCGGCATAAGATTTCATGTAATCCGATGCGGCAATGATGGGGCCTTTATGAGAAGACAAGTTTTTCTCAATATAACTTTGCTTTGCTTTGTCTTCCGGGTGTAAGCGATTCCAACGTTCGACATCAAGGCCGTCTTTACGCAGTTCATTAAAACTGGTGACACTCCATATATCGGCCTCGATATCAAAGTCATTTTTTAATAACTCAGCAGCGGCGATAACTTCACGTAAGATGGTGCCGGAGCCCATCAGCTGTACTCTGATTTTTTTACGTCCACCTTTTTGAAAGAGATAGAGTCCTTTTAATATTCCTTCTTCACACCCTTTCGGCATCGGTGGGTGCAGGTAGTTCTCATTCATGACAGTCAGGTAGTAATAAATGTCTTCCTGGTTTTCGTACATGCGTTTCAAACCATCCTGAATGATCACCGTGAGTTCATAGGCGAAGGTCGGATCATAAGAGACACAGTTAGGAATAAAGGATGCAAACAATTGGCTGTGGCCATCCTGATGTTGTAGACCTTCACCTGCGAGCGTCGTGCGGCCTGCCGTCCCACCCAGTAAAAAACCACGCGAACGTAAGTCTGCTGCTGCCCAGGCCAAGTCACCAATTCGTTGAAAGCCAAACATGGAATAGAAAATGTAAAAAGGGATCATCTGCACACCGTGATACTTGTACGAGGTGGCAGCGGCAATCCAGGACGAGAACGCCCCAGCTTCGTTAATACCTTCTTCTAAAATTTGTCCCTTCTTGTCTTCGCGGTAATACATCACTTGATCGGAATCAACCGGTTCATATAACTGGCCTTTGGAAGAGTAGATACCTAATTGACGGAACATGCCTTCCATTCCGAAGGTACGGGCTTCATCAGGGACAATAGGGACGATGTAATCTTTTAACTGTTTGTCCTTTAATAAAGTATTTAGTATTCGAACAAAGGCCATGGTGGTCGAGATCTCTCTATCACCCGTGCCTTCCAATAATTTATTAAATGCATCCAACTTTGGAATCTTGTGATTTTTTGGACGTGGCCACTTCGTTAATAAGAAGCCACCGAGATCTTCTCGGCGCTGATGCATATATTGATATTCGGGACTGTCTTTGCCGGGATGATAAAATTCTGCATTGGCCACTTGCTCATCGCTTAAAGGTATATTGAATCGATCACGGAAAGCCTTTAAGGCATCGTCACCCATCTTCTTTTGTTGATGAGTGTTATTCAGACCTTCACCGGCATTACCCATGCCATAGCCTTTTACTGTTTTAACCAGGATGACGGTCGGTTTTCCGTTGTCTTTCACGGCTTCAGCATAGGCTGCATAGACTTTATGTGGATCGTGTCCGCCACGATTTAAACGCCAGATGTCTTCATCCGACATGTTGGCGACCATAGCTTTTAATTCGGGGTACTTACCAAAGAAATGTTCACGCACATAGGCACCGTCTTTGGCTTTAAAATTTTGATACTCACCATCGACACACTCCTCCATTCTTTTATATAAGAGACCATCGGTGTCACGGGCGATGAGTGGGTCCCAATAAGATCCCCAAATTACTTTAATAACATTCCAACCCGCACCACGAAATTCGCCTTCTAACTCTTGAATAATTTTGCTGTTACCACGCACAGGACCATCGAGTCGCTGCAGGTTGCAGTTGATGACGAAGACTAGGTTGTCCAACTTCTCGGCACCGGCGAGACGAATAGCGCCCATAGATTCTGGT
Organism: Gammaproteobacteria bacterium; assembly: GCA_021773245.1. Taxonomy (GTDB): domain Bacteria; phylum Pseudomonadota; class Gammaproteobacteria; order Eutrophobiales; family Eutrophobiaceae; genus UBA7359. The sequence continues at coordinate 15,858 of JAJFKK010000180.1, forward strand.
TCGTCCATTTCGCCATCACCCATGAAGGCCCATATTTTCCGGTTAGATTTTGGATTTAAATCGCGTGCTTCCATATAACGTAAAAATCGCGCTTGATAGATAGCCATGATCGGTCCAAGTCCCATGGACACGGTAGGGAATTGCCAAAAGTCAGGCATTAACCACGGGTGAGGGTACGAGGACAAACCATTGCCATCAACTTCCTGCCGAAAGTTATCAAGTTGTTCTTCGGTTAATTGTCCATATAAAAATGCACGTGCATAGATACCGGGAGAAGAATGACCTTGAATAAAAATGAGATCACCGGCCTGCTTATCGGTCGCCGCTCGGAAGAAATGATTAAAGCCGACATCATACAATGTTGCTGAAGAAGCAAAACTAGCGATGTGACCACCGAGTTCAGAACTCTTACGATTTGCGCGCACGACCATGGCCAAGGCATTCCAACGAACCAGAGATCGGATACGTGTTTCCATTTCAGTATCACCTGGCGTACGTGCTTCCAGATTTGTTGGAATAGTATTGAGATAAGCCGTGGTAGCTGAGTAGGGTAGATTTGCTCCTGATTTTCTGGCCTTGGCAACTAACTTTTCCAGAAGATAATGGGCGCGTTCGACGCCATCGTTGACAAGAACCGAGTCAAGCGCTTCTAACCATTCCTGAGTTTCGAGTGGGTCTAAATCCTGATTCATTTAAATTACATTTATAATAGTAAAACGACTTACTATGGCAAATGTAATGCCAATTATTTATTTATATAAAAAATAATATTTAAACGAGTTATTAGTAGTAGAAATGCTTATTAAATTTAAAATTAGAGATAAATATAAGAACTAATTTGTGAAAAGAATACAGTTTTGATCGAACACTTGTTTAATAATGATACAGTTTATTAGTTGTTTAAAAAGAATTAAATAATTCCTAATTGTAGTTGAGGTGAAACCTTTAGAAGTTTTTCTTCTTACCTTTAGGGGAGTTTAACGACGAGTGTTTGTATCTAAATTTTTATCCCTTCTGGTCAATATCTATATGACCCAATAGATAGAAGACACTCGCCGTATTTTTTGTCATCTCATATCCTTCACTTTATTTTGTAAGCGACCAATTTGTTATCCTTCATTAAGGGAATGATGATGAGTTGTTTTTCCAGGATCACTTCGTGATCGGCAGCGCCGGGAGATAATTCCAGTAGCATCTTGGCATCACCATTAGCCTTTATATGAAATAATTTACCACCTATCCAATCGGTAACGTAATAAGCGCCCTTACCATCAGCCTCAACACCATCAAGATTTCCAACCGGTTTACCATTACCCAGTGATCTAATACTTTTATTAATTAATGATACGATTTTTAGATGGCCAGGTACTTTTGAATTAAAACCGTCTGTCGGAAAACCCCAACTACCAATAATCATATTTTCCCCTTCAACATGCAGGCCGTTTGGTGCTTCAAGACCCGCATCAGTTAACCATCGCGGCAACATACCAAGGCTATTCAGCCTGTAGATGGAGTCAGTGAATGTGTCAGCGACATAGACATGACCCTTGTCATCCGCAGCAACATCATTCAAATGTGATGCACCATCTGCAACATATCGGTTTAATATCTGACCTTTTTCTATATCAATCTCAACGAGTTCATTGATGTCGGAAACATAAAGTTTATCATTTGATATTGTCAGTCCCTTAGGTGCATTAAGACCCAGTACCCAATTCAAATCGATGATTTTACCGTCAGTCGTTATTTTTGATATGAAACCGTTTCCTAAACGCTTGAAGCCATGTTCATTGATATTCGATACGTATAAAACATCACGTTTCTCATCATAAATTGCGGACTCTGGTAATTTAAAAACAGCATCGGTTTCCCATGCTTTTTCAAGTTCTATTTCACTTGCTTGCACAGATACCATGAAAAAAATTGCAGCAAACGACAGAGCAGAAAAATAATATTTAAATTTATTCATACTTATAATCTCCTTATAGATATATAACAATGGTTAAAGAGTAACAACAGAAAGTAAAGTGGTTACTAGAAAAACGGATGATGATTCTTTATATGGGATACATATTTCATGTTTATTAGTAACCAGGCCTATGTAAATTTGCTTTTTGAACAATCCGCGTTGCTATTTCTTCTATAGAAATAGAACTCGTATCTAAATAAGGGATATCTTCTACTTCAAATATTCCTAATGCCTGTTGTATTTCTTTCTTACATTGTTTTAAGGAAGCATAAGGACTATCCGGACGCCTTTCCTGACGGATACGATACAATTGTTCCTGTTTTATACTTAGCCCGATTATTTTATTTTTGAAAGGCCTTAATAGATCCGGCAGTTTTTCCTTTGCTAAATCTTCTTCTATTAGAGGGTAATTAGCTGCTTTGAGCGAGAACTGCATAGCCAGATAAAGTGCAGTTGGCGTTTTCCCACAGCGGGAAACACCGATGATTATTACATCTGCATTTTCCAAAGAACGATGGCTTAAGCCATCGTCATGGTTTAAGGCGTAATTCAATGCATTTACACGATAATGGTAAAGGTCATAATCTCTAATGCCATGCATTCGACCTTTTTTATGAACAGACTGGCAATCTAGGATGCTTTCTAATGGGCTGATAAAGGTAGCAAATAGATCAAATACTTTAACACCACTGCTTGCAATGATTTCACGAAGCTCATCGTCGACCAATGTACTAAATACCAATGGCGAAGTACTCGATTTGTTTTCTAGTTTTTTTATTTTTTCAACGGCACTGTATGCTTCTTTAGTGTTTCTCACATAGGGTACGATACTACGTTTGAACTCAATATCAGGAAATTGAGTTAATAATGTTTCACCGAGTACTTCTGCAGTTAAACCGGTACCGTCTGAAATAAATAAAACATTCTTTACTGTATCTTTCATTAAACAGCTTTAGAGTGGCTCACCGAGTTTGGAATACTTACAATATCCATTTTTGAAAGTTTTAACCATGTTTCTATTACTGTATCTGGGTTTAGGGAAATACTCTCAATATTTTGTTCTACTAACCATTCGGCAAAATCAAAATGATCCGATGGCCCCTGACCACATATACCAATGTACTTATTAACATTCTGACAGGAATCGATGGCTTTCTTTAACATTATCTTTACGGCAGGATCTCGTTCATCAAAGCCCTCTGAAATTAATCCGGAATCCCTGTCCATTGCCAGTGTTAATTGAGTCATATCATTTGAGCCGATTGAGAACCCATCAAAATGTTTTAGAAATTCATCTGCTAACAGTGCATTCGAGGGAATTTCACACATCATGATGATCTTGAGTTCATTTTCTCCACTTCTTAATCCATTTTTATCCAATAATTTAATTACTTTTTCTGCTTCAGAGACACGGCGTACAAACGGTATCATCACTTGTACATTTGTCAGCTTCATTTCATCGCGCAATTTTTTTACAGCCTGACATTCCAGTTCAAAACAGGCCTGAAACGTTTCAGATACATAACGTGAAGCACCGCGAAAACCAAGCATTGGATTTTCTTCATTCGGCTCATACAGATCACCGCCGATCAAATTGGCATATTCATTTGATTTAAAATCTGACAACCTGAGGATAACCGGTTTAGGGTAAAATGCTGCTGCGATTGTTGCGATTCCTTCTGTTAGCTTTTCGACGTAATAATTTACCGGACCATCATAGGCAGCAATTTTTGGATCAATTTTACTTTTCAGCTCCGGTGTTAAATGTTCATAATCAAGTAGAGCCTGAGGATGAATTCCAATCATGCGATTGATAATAAATTCTAGGCGGGCGAGACCAACGCCGTCGTTAGGTATCTTTGAAAATGTGAAAGCGCGATCGGGGTTGCCAACATTCATCATGATCTTGACTGGTTTCGATGGCATTTCATTCAGCTGAATTTCATCAATTGAAAATTTCAGAGTTCCTCTATAAATATAGCCGGTATCACCTTCTGCACATGATACGGTTATATCTTCCTTAGTCTTGATTAAATCAACGGCATTTCCGCAGCCGACTACAGCAGGCACACCAAGTTCTCTTGCAATAATTGCGGCATGGCATGTTCTTCCGCCGCGGTTGGTTACAATCGCCGATGCACGTTTCATAACGGGCTCCCAATCCGGATCGGTCATATCAGTAACAAGTACTTCTCCTTCCTGTAGCTTATCCATGTCATCGATATTCATAATGACTCTTGCCTTACCTGCTCCTATACGTTGCCCGATACTTCTACCAGTAATAATTTTCTCACCTTTCTCCTTGAGACTATATTGCGTCATAACATTAGCGGAATGACTTTGAACTGTTTCTGGTCGGGCCTGGACAATGTACAGTTTGCCATCAAGCCCATCCTTGGCCCATTCAATATCCATAGGCTGTTTGTAATGTGTTTCAATGGTCATTGCTATGCGAGCAAGATCCATAATTTCATTATCTGAAAGGCAAAATTTATTACGTATGTCCATAGGGACATCTTCAGTAACGATACCTTGTGCATTCTCAGTTTGATCGTAGACCATGCGTATTTCTTTACTGCCGGTATTGCGACGCAGGATGGCGGGATTATTTTCGACTAAACATTTTTTATAGACATAAAATTCATCGGGGTTAACTGAACCTTGCACGACTGTTTCCCCCAAACCGTAACTACCCGTAATGAATACGACGTCACGAAAACCTGATTCTGTATCAAGCGTGAACATGACACCGCTGGCGGCAAGATCGCTACGAACCATTTGTTGAACACCTGCAGAAATAGCAATCTGTTCATGTGCAAATCCCTGGTGGACTCTATAAGCGATAGCTCTTGCATTATAAAGAGATGCAAATACTTCTTTTATCTTTAGTAAAATATTTTCAATGCCGCTGACGTTTAAAAAAGTTTCTTGTTGTCCGGCAAAAGAGGCATCAGGCAGATCCTCTGCTGTTGCTGAAGATCTTACGGCAACGGCCAAATCATTGCCGTACTGCTCAGTCATTTTATTAAATGCATTGCGTATATCATGTTCAATACTTTCAGGAAATTCTGTATCGATAATGCATTTTTGTATTAATACGCTTGCTTCTGTTAAAGCTGCAATATCATTAATATCCAGTTGTTGCAGAATATTCTGGATTGTTTCTGCTAAACCTGCCTGGGCAATAAAACTGTTATAGACATGGGTCGTTGTTGCAAAACCACCTGGTACCAAGACACCCGTTGAAGATAAATTAGAAATCATCTCTCCCAATGAAGCATTCTTTCCACCTACAAGGTTGATATCATTTTTATTTAAGTGCTCTAAAGCAATTACGTTTTCGTTCATTTTTAATTTCCAAAATATTAATTCTAAACGCTGGGAAAATACCTAGCTCCCTACATAGAAAAACGGCCACCTTGGTGTAAAGTGGCCGCTCGTCGTTGTTAGAAAGTAAATGTTATCAGGCTAGAGGGCGTGCCACTGTTTGTCCTCTAAGATAATCTTCAAAGGTCTCAACACTGTTGACGCCTCCACCTAGACCACTGAGGTTAACGCCACCATAAGGTAAACCATATGCAAAGACGTTATGGGCATTGATCCAACTGTTACCCACAACCAATTCTTCAGCGACGCGTTTGGCACGATCCATATCATTGGTCCATACACTATTAGCCAGACCATAACTAGAACTGTTGACGAGATCTATGGCGGCATCTTCATCATTAAATGGAACGACGTAAGCAGAGGGGCCAAAAATCTCTTCCTTAAAACAGACATTGTCTGTATCGCCTTGAAGTAAGGATGGAGTTACATAATAACCATTTTCGGAACCTTCGGGAGAACAAGGTTTAGCCTCAACAATTGCTTTTGCATTTTGTTCCAAACCTTTTTCTTGATAGCTTAAGACACGTTTGCGCTGCACTTCACTAACGACAGGTCCCATTTGACTACTTTCATCAGCACCATTACCTATAACGGTTTCATTCAAAGCTCTGGAAGCTTCTTTTACAAACTCATCATAGATGTTTTCGTGAATTAGCCAACGCGTTGCAGTACAACAAACTTGTCCTGTATTCATTGTAATTGCTCCGGCCAGACTTTCGGCTGTTGTTTTAATATCAACATCATCAAATACTACTGCTGCGCCTTTGCCTCCCAGTTCAAGTTTGACCGGGATCAAATTACGACCACAGGTTTCGGCAATTTTACGACCAACTTCGGGTGAACCGGTGAATGACATACGACGCATAAGCGGGTGTTCAGCCATCGGCATACCGGCATCTGGGCCATAGCCAGTGACCACATTGACTACGCCATCAGGAATACCTGCTTCCTGGGCCAGCTTGCAGAAGTAAAGAGTGCTTAATGGTGTTAGTTCGGCTGGTTTAACAACAACAGTATTGCCTGCGGCCAGTGCAGCTGATGTACCCCATGCGAGTAATAAGAATGGAAAATTCCATGGAAATATAAATCCACACACACCATGAGGAACACGATTGTAGTGTGCATCCATATCTTCAAGATTTAGTGGCGCAGTATACTTATCATAATCAAGTGATACTTGTGCAAAATATCGAAACGCTTGTCCTGAAAAAGGCATTTCAAAACCAACAGCACCTTCAATGGTTTTACCTACGTCCAGAGATTCCAGTTTGCCTAGCACTTCAGCATTTTCATCGATTAGATCTGCAAGCTTAAAAAGTATGGCGGCTCGTTCTTCTTTTGGCATCGTTGCCCAAGAAGATGATTGAAAGGCTTTATGCGCTGCTTGACAGGCTTGATCTACATGCGTTGCGTTGCCTGCATAGATCTGGGTAAGTTTCTCAGCATTTGCTGGATTGACAACATCGATCGTTTCGCACCCTTCTGGTGAAACCCATTTTCCATCAATAAACATGGGTATTGTTTCTTGACCAAGAAACATGTCGACATCATTTTGATTGTTTAACTTTGTAGCAGTTACACTCATTGCATATACCTCTTCCAGTTTTATTTTACGAAAATTATTAACAGTGATGGCAAGTTATATGCCAGAGGAAGTTGAATGTTCTTCATGTAAATTGGGTTCATATACTAAATTGCTGATAATTCAAATCATTACGAATGTAATTAAGTTAAATATTAGGAATATACCCTTTAGTTAAAGAGGACATTCTCTGTTGCACATATTTGTTTCGTGTAACTTACTGTTACAGGTGTTTACATCAAACGGTTACATAATTAAGTCTTACAAAAGGAAAGTTGTAATTGATTGCATATATCTAGAAAAAACCGTTCTAAAAAATAGAATACCCAGGCTTCATCAATGCTTCTATCCAATAACGAATTGAATTTTGTGTCCCTGATTGTTAATGGTGTTTATATCAAAGGTTAAACGTATAAAAATTATAGCCAACATTTGTCTGTCGCAGCAGCGACACTTGTTTGTTTTTTCATACACTATTTATATAGCGTTTCATCATGATTATAGATGTTAATTGTTAAGACTTTAAAAATATTGATTTTTAATCAATATTCATAAAAAAACTAATAAAATAAAGGTGTTAGTCTATAGCATGGATAATTTTATTAAGCTTGTTTTTATACTGTAGATAGAAACAGTATAAGTAATTGGTATATTAATTGCTCCATGTACTCTTGGTTGAAACTTAACTTAATTGCTATTGAAGGTAATGTTTCTTATTCAATTTTTTAAGCGATAGTTTTGTCATTGTTAAATAAGTAATAAACAAAAAACTGTATGGTTTTTTCAAAACATAACAAATATACGAGGGGAGGACATGAATAATGTCTAACGTAACTTTAAAAAAACTAGCATATACACTAGCCACGTTTTTAGTGGTGAGTGCAAGTGCTAATGTTCAAGCAGCAGATGTTACTACTGCGAGAATACTCAAAAATGATGAAGCGCAAAATTGGCTGTCTCATCACAGAACGCTTGATGGTCGACGATTTTCACCACTTAAGAGTATTAACAAGAAGAATGTTAAGAACCTTAAAATGGCTTGGACTATGCATTTGGGTGGATTGGAAGGTGTTGAGGACTATCCTCATGGTGGACTTCAAGGTACGCCAATCGTTGAAGACGGTATCATGTACGTCACTGATGGTTGGGGTTCAGTTTACGCGATAAAGGTCACTCCGAATGGTGGTGATCTGTTGTGGAAAATGGATCCTGAGACCGATAGGGATTTCGTAGGACCAACCACATGTTGTGGTGTTAATAACCGTGGTATAGCTCTATGGAATGATAAAGTAGTGTCTCATACGCTTGACGGTCGATTGGTTGTTACCAATAAAACGACCGGGGAAATAGAATGGGAACGTATCGTAGCTAATCCAGGTATATCTGAATCCCTTACTGCTGCTCCATTAATTGTCAAAGACATGGCTATTACTGGTGTCTCTGGTGCGGAATACGGTATGCGCGGTTGGTTGGCAGCAACAGACCTGAATACCCAAAAAGAAGTGTGGCGTTTCAAAACCATTCCAGAACCAGGTGAGCCTGGCCATGAGACATGGAAAGATGATCATAATGCTTGGGAGAACGGCGGTGGTTCAACTTGGGTTGTCGGTTCATACGATCCTGCTAACAACGCTATAATCTGGGGTGTCGGGAATCCTGGACCAGACTGGGATCCTGAATACCGCCCTGGTAACAACCTTTACACCAATAGTGCTATCTCTCTTGATGCGGACACGGGTAAATTAAACTGGCACTACCAGTACACACCAAATGATCCGTATGACTATGATGGTGTAAACGAAAATACACTGGTCACAATTAACCATAAGGGCAAAAAACGTGAAGTTATGCTACACGCTGATCGTAATGGCTACGCCTATGCTCTGGATAATAAAACCGGTGAGTTCGTTTATGGTGAAGCGTTTGTTGACAAAATGACATGGACTAATGGTCTTGACCCAAAGACAGGGTTGCCATTGACGTACGATCCAAATTCAGATGTTCAATTGTATGCACCAGGAACGGCACCTAACCGTAAAACTAAGGCGGGTATTTCTTGCCCGGGTAATATGGGTGGTAAAAACTGGCCGCCAACATCATACAACCCAATATTACACCTCTGGTATATCCCAGTCATCGAAAGCTGTAATACAATGACTGCTGCAGAGACTATTCCTGGTACCCACAAACATAGAAATTGGTGGACAGGTGGTGGACCTAGCCAACACGAGCAGATCGTTGGTAGTGTTAAAGCGGTTGATCCAGACACGGGTAAGGTTGTTGCTAAATATCCAATGAAATATCCAAACCTGGGTGGCACACTCGCAACAGGTGGAGATTTGGTGTTTACCAGCCGTCCTGAAGGCGTACTTGCAGCACTCGATGGCAAAAGTCTGAAAGAACTTTGGACTTTCAATACTGGTGCTGGTCTGAACGCTCCTCCAATGAGCTTCAGTGTTGATGGCAAACAGTATGTTGCTGTTCTGGTAGGTTTAGGCGGAGCTTGGCCAAGATGGTTTGTTGACGGCACCAAAGGGCTAGAAAAGCTTAGTTATGGTTCGTCACTTTATGTTTTTGCTTTATAAACTAGAGTTACATACAAGCTGAATATACATCCCTTCCTTTCGAGGAAGGGATGTATTTAATTAAGACGACATAAAGAAGTAATTTATGTTCCCCAATAATGACAATCAAATTAAGAAACCATTAAGATACTGCTGTGTCTCACACTTTAGCGTTTCTATATATTCAAGTTTAACGATACAAATTAACAACCGAATCTAATAATAGATAGGAATTTCAAATCATGTCTCTACACTACTTACCCTTTAAACTTTTTGATATTTTATTATTTGCTTTTCTATTGCTAATCTCAGGAACATTAACTGCCCAAGCTCATAATAATCCCGAATTTAAAAATGAATTGCTCAAAAGCGTTAACATCGAACCTTTAAGTTCTTCTGGTAGTGAAGAATTTACAGTGGCATTACCTAAAGATTTAATACGAGTCGTATGGAGCATTGACTCAGCAGATAAGGACAACATAGTTTTTTCTGTAAAGTCGGGGGATAAGATTATAGCCGAAGATATAAAGAATGGCGCAGAAACCCTACCAAATATACTTACTGACAATAAATTTATGATTGTGAATGTTAAAGGAACAGAAACGACATTCAAATTAGATGTTCTGGCAAGATTGATAGTAAAAAAGGAAAAAAAATCAGCTGATACTGATGCTTTTTTAGCAGGAAGAAAAGTGTATAGAAAAGCAAATTGTGTGGGATGTCACAAATGGCATGGCTCAGGCGGTGGAGGCTATGGAGGCGCAGCTCTTTCTCTAAGAACAACCGGTCTGGACAAAGAGGGATTGAAATACCTGATTCGTTGCGGCAGACCATCAACAGGAATGCCCTACCATGGTCGTAAAGCCTACAAGGGAGATGATACTAGTTGTTACAACACTACGGCAGAGAAACTTGGTAAAAACATACCGCCTCGGGCAAGAAGCTTGCTGAGCGAAAGACAATTAAATGTCGTTGTAGATTACGTGGAAAACGTAGTTCAAGGGTCAGGAGAAATAACACTAGAACAATGCGTTGTGTATTGGGGTGAAAAATCTCGCCAATGCGACGAATTTAGAAATAATTAATATAGCTATGAAATATTTTTTACTATCCTTTTTAGCCCTGGTTTCTCTTCCAATAGCCAGCGAGACAGTAGAACCCTTTACTGGCAGTAATAAAACGGAACTACGAGAAATTTCACTTGGTATGCATGTCAAGGATATACCAGATAACCGTTTCAAAAACTATTCCTGTGCCAGCGATAGCAAGGAATTAAATAATCTCACCGACTTTGAGCAATGCTCGTCAGATGGTCATGGTTTATATGAAGTAGGTCTGCAATATGATACTTCTGAAAACGAGTGGGCAAAAATTAATGATAAGTTAGCTGGAACGACAATAGGTGGGCATCCAGTAATACTCTCTATCATGATAACCAAGCAGGGATTAGTGCAGGGAATCCGGGCATACACTGACCCGGATGCTCGCACCTACTTGAAACGACAGGCTTATCTATTATCGAAGCGTGTAAAAAGTCATTATGGAACGGTTAATTGGGAATGCATTGATAAAGAACCGGGAGATGGAGGAAATAAAAAATTTGGTCCTGTCTTTATTGATCAACATTGTATAAAAACATTTGATGATAAAAAAATTGTTGTCGAATCAAAATTCTATCGCGCGCCTAACCAAACGGGCAAGGAGCACACAAACTCATCAACTCTGGAAATATTTAGCCTGGTACCCATCCCTGATTAACAGCGTATAGATTTCTTATGAAAGATTACAAGGGTTCATGTCATTGTCGAGAGCTTACCTTTTCTTTTAAGTGCAATCACATCAATAAAGGACTTCGTTGTAACTGTTCGATCTGTATCCGTAAAGGAGCAATCATGTCGTCAGATATGATTGCTTCTGAAGAGCTTAAGATAAACTCAGGTTGGGAATCTTTATCTATGTACCAATTTGGAACTCATGTTGCCAAACATTATTTTTGTAAAAGCTGTGGCATTTATCCATTCCATGAAACGATGCGTAAACCAGGATTTTACAGGGTAAACCTGGCTTGCATTGATAATATTAATCTTGATTCTTTGGAAGTAGAAACCTTCAACGGTAAAGCTTTGTAAGTTCAAGCATATGCTTTATCTCTCTAAAATTTAAACAGCGTTTAAACATATTGTGACAGCTGTAGCATTCATTTATAACAATATAGCTATTAGCACAGACGAATAGATAAACTGGTTTATTACTAGAATGGTTATGCTTCATAACGGATCAAGTCATTGATTTAAAATAATATTCCCCTTTACTTAGCTTTCCATATCGTTACGTATAAATTAGCAGTCGTTACTTTGGTATAGTTATTGCTCTTTTACTCCCCTGTAAGCTAGCCAAGATCAGTTTATTAAAAAAATAATTATTAATTACTTACAAATATCTTAGGGGAAAAACTATGAGCGATGCACTACTTGTTCTTTATGGCGCAGTACTTGTTGTTAACGGTAGCTTTCTGTTGGGGAAAGTTGAAGCTAAATCAGTCTGGCCAGTTAACGTTATTATTGGTGTTATTGCAATAATCTGTGCCATGTATATTGGGCTTACAGGAAGTCAGGGCGATGCCTCTGTTTTTGTTGCCACTCTGTTGCTGGTGTTTGCTGTTGTCTTCACTATGATGGGGATCAATCTGGCAAATGATCTTGATGGTAAATCAATGGGCTTTTATTGCGTATTTGGTGCAGTAGTCTGTGTAGTATGGAGCTTTACATTTTATGCTAACTTGGGTGCGATAACATTTGCTGTATTTTGTCTGGTTTGGGCTGTGTTGTTTTCATTATTTGCAGGTATTCTGGCTTTTGGTAAGGATTCATGGGCCGGCTTTACCGGGTATTATTGTTATATTACGACCTTTGCAACATTATTAGTACCTGCTAGTCTTTCATTTAATGGTGTACCACTTCCTTAAAGCGTACAAGAATATTGAACTATTTTTTTATGTCTAATAGATTATGTATTCTAATATTTTTATCTGTATTCACCCTGGCTTGCCAGGGTGAAACAGAATCTGAGGATCAACGTTTACTTGATTCAGATAAAGTCTGGGAAGAACGTATCAAGCCAGCATTTTTTTCCGGACAAACTGTCTTTTTAGATGAACAACATGAAGTGATTCAATTAAAAGCGCCCTACAAGGCAGAGGATCCAGCTACAGTTCCCATCTCAATTCATTTTCATGCTCCGACAACTAAAGATGATTATATTAAAAAAGTCTACATCTTCGTTGATAAAAACCCGTCTCCAGTAACAGGTATTTTCGATTTTACCAAACCGGGTAGTAAAGCAGACCTTGCTTTGAGAATTAGGGTGAACGAATTTAGTTATGTCCGTGCAATAGCCGAGACAGTTGATGGTAAGCTTTATATGACAAAGAGCTTTGTAAAAGCTGCGGGTGGTTGCTCAGCTCCTCCTCCAGCTGGACCAGCTAAATTTACAGGTAAAATGAAAACTCGCATTATGAGCAAAGTGAGTTTGTCAGAACCGAATCTTGTGCAATTAAAAATTAAACATCCAAATTATTCAGGGATGGAAGCCGCTGCACCCGGGAAAGAAAAACCAAAGGCTTATTTCATCAAGAATTTAAATGTGACGCTTAACGGAGAATCAATACTGAATGCAGATCTGACTTTTTCAATAAGTACCGATCCAAGCTTCAGGTTTTACATTACACCGGAGCAGTATGGTGTACTACAAATCACAGCAACTGATACAAAAGATGCTGTTTTTACGCATAATCATGATGTCGACGAGCATAATGTTTCAAGATATTAAGACTTATCGGTTTTATTGGTGTGATGTTTTCCTTATATACTCTGCGAAGCAGCTTGTAGTTTTGTCACATGATCTTTTTCATCGATTGGCCAGTGAAGTAAAGCTGCTACAAGACCTAAAATAATTCCACATATCCAGATGCCATTATAAGTATGATAGGTTTCGTAGAGCCAACCACCTAACCAGACCCCGCTAAAACTTCCTAATTGATGACTTAGAAAAACCACACCATATAAGAATGTCATGTAGCGTGTGCCAAAAAACACAACCACCAGACCGGATGTAGGAGGCACTGTTGCCAGCCACAAGAAACCCATTATCGCACTAAAGAGAAGAATACTTGTCAACGAGACCGGCATCATTATGAATAAACTTATCGACACGACTCTACCCAAGTAAATTAACGATAATATCTTTCGCATAGGATACTTGCCCGATAGAACTCCTGCATAGAAAGCACCAATCACATTACAAAAGCCAATTAAACTGATACTCCATGCCCCTACTTTGGCATCGAAACCCAAGTCCACAACATAACCAGGCATGTGTACGGTTATAAAGGCAACGTGAAAACCACAAACAAAAAAGCCCAAAAGTAAAAGTGTATATGAACGTACCTTTAATGCTCGTAATAATATTTGCCAGAGGGACCCGCTTATTTCCGAACTTGTTTTATCAGAAGTTCCGCTATACGGTGCCAATGGCAAGGCTAAAACAATCATTAATAATGCCGAAATACTTAAAAGCTGAAGTGCTTGAAACCAACCAGCGAAGTCAATAAGTTCCTGTATTAAAGGGACGAGTATGAATTGTCCAAAACTGCCGGCCGCCGTACCGACACCTAATACCCATCCTCGACGACCTACCGGTGCAGCTCGCACAAGGACAGGCAGCACGATACCGAATGCGGTGCCGGCAATACCTGCGCCGACCATAAGTCCCGCTGATGATATGATTTCCAGTGAAGTTGTACTATATGCCATTCCCCATATTCCCAAGGCATAGAAAATGGCTCCTGCTAACAAGACTTTTAAGCTGCCATATTTATCAGCAAATCCACCTGCGAATACGGCGACCACTCCCCAAGTCAGATTCTGAATTGCCAGGGCCAGAGAAAGAACATCTCTGCCCCAACCATGACTTATTGATAATGGTTGCATGAATAGACCAAAACCCGATCTGTAACCAAATGAAAGCATCAGCAGCAAACAAGCACTAATTAGAACGGGAATGATTGGTTTTAGATCGTCGCGCATAATAACTTTTCTTTTAACTTTAAGTCACAATTGGAATAACTTAGATCAATATTGCAAAAAAGCGGGTGTGCATGGTGACTTACCACATTCACTACACTTTTTGTTACGTAATTGACTTCGTTTTAAATCTCATCGAAATTCAATTATTAGATAGTTTGACTTTAACTATTCATTGATAATAATAACATGAAGTTTTTTAGGGCCGTGTGCACCTATTTCAATTTCATATTCTATATCTGCAGTACGACTCGGACCTGTAATAAGATTAATTGTTCTGGGTAGTTCACGTTTATCTGCGCGCAGAAGTTTCCAGACATCTTCCATAGACTTAACAATGTTGGTGGAGTTTAAAACAATCAAATGATGTTCTGGTAAGAAATTCATCCCAGTAGGAGAGGAGGGTGATGAAAGCAGAACCAGCGTTCCTGTTTCTTCTATTCCCATCGATGCATTGGTAACAGATACAATAAGCGATTCCGCGTCATATTGTGTCGTAACATCAGCTTCATTCCAGTCAATGTCTTGCAGAGTTGAATTTTCTGGAATAGTTACAGTTGTTTTTATTTGATTTTTTGCAACATACTGATGCACTTCTTTAACTAATTCATTTGTATTGCTAATAATACTAACAGTAGCACCAACATCCTTTAGCTTAGACAAAAATAACTTTAGATCGGAAACATAATTAATTTTTGCTTTTTCTTTCATGCTTTGGTTTAACTCCTCGCTAATATTCAGCTTAGAAATTTCTTTTTTTTCAGTCACACAACGGATCTTTTCTAGAATTTCGTCACGAGAATTTTGATTATTATTATTCACACTTTTTTTCCTTTTGCTCTAACCATAGTGACTGAAATGTTTTACCTTGCGGAGCTGGAAAGTTACGTGAGCTTGTCCATCCACGCGCAAGCGGAAGGAATTTTATGCTTCCTTTTCTTGCAGTAATTAAACTAAGTAAATAAATTCCGGTATTGCTTGCCCAGTGATAAGCTTTGGGATGTTTTGCGAATTGCGCCCAAATTTTTAGAGCAAATCGGGACGTTTTTGAACCTTGATTTTTTTTGAATTGGCGAACGCGTAATGACCTTAATAATTTAGGCAAAGGTATTTTTACAGGACAAACAGACTCGCAACGTCCGTTTAAGGTACAGGCGTTTGGTAAATCACCGGCTTCTTCCAAACCCAGTATGGCCGGTGTTAATACGGCTCCCATAGGGCCGGGGTAAACCCAACCATAAGCATGTCCGCCTATCGAGCCATAGACTGGACAATGGTTCAGACACGCACCACAACGAATACAACGTAACATTTCATTTAATTCACTATTTAATAAATCGGTGCGGCCATTATCAATTAGCACCATATGCATTTCTTCAGGGCCATCCAGATCGACATCACGTTTTGGACCTGTAAAAAATGATGTATAGGCAGTGATTTCCTGTCCAGTGGCACTTCGACCTAGCAACCTGACTAATAGAGAAACATCATCCAGTCCGGGAACTATTTTTTCCAGGCCAGCAGTAACAATATGCACTTTGGGTAATGTACTGCATAAATCGCCATTGCCTTCATTAGTTACTACAACCGTTGAACCTGTTTCAGCAACCAGAAAATTTGCACCTGTTATACCTACGTCGGCATTTAAAAATTTTGTACGCATGATCTTTCTGGCTTCAGCAACCAACTCGGACACTTCTGTTAACTTTTTATCGCAGCCGTATTTTTTATGATGTTTAGAAAATAAATCGATGATTTGCTGACGGGTTTTATGCACACATGGCACAATGATATGGCTCGGTGCTTCATTAGCTAATTGGACAATGTATTCGCCAAGGTCTGTTTCGATTGGTTCGACACCGGCTTCTTCCAATGCTTCATTTATACCAATCTCTTCTCCCACCATCGACTTGCCTTTGACGACGGTTTTTGCATCATGATGTTTGCAAATATCAACAATGATTTTACGTGCCTCACTGGCATCCTTGGCCCAATGCAGTTGGCCGCCTTGCGCCGTAAAGTTTTTTTCAAATTCTTCCAGATAATAGTCAAGGTGTGAAAGAGTATGTTGCTTTATTTGTTTGCCTTTCTCTCTAAGCAATTCAAAATCAGTAACTAGCTTAATTGCATTCAAGCGGTTATGTACCAAACATTTTTTTGCGGTCAATAATGATTTTTGTAATTCTTTATCAGCTATTGATTTGGCAACATTTTTTTTGAATTGTCGTGACAGTGGCTGCATATGATTATGACCTGTTCATTCAAGCTTTTCGCCGATGGCTGGAATATCTGCCATACCAGCTAATACTTCTACAGTATGAAAACAACGTACAGGTTTCTCCAACCTGTTACACCGACCGGCAATATTCATTAAGCAACC
>JAJFKK010000019.1 GCA_021773245.1 Gammaproteobacteria bacterium
TTAATTCTTTAAAAAAGGTACATGAAGGTATTTCTTTAGAGAGATACATTGATGATGTCGAGGATAAATTAATCGACGTCAATAAAAAATTAATACAAAAAGCTAACGAAAGCGCAAAACGAACTACAATTGGTAGTACGGTTGTAATGATGCTGGCATATGAAAAGTACTGTGTTTATTTATGGGCTGGAGATAGCCGTTTATATCGTTTACGTGATAATGAATTAAGACAAATGACAACTGATCATTCGCAAGTTGAACAATATGTAGAACAAGGGCTTATCTCAAGAGAAGAAGCGGCGGTTCACCCGCATGGCAATATGATTACTCGAGCCGTTGGTGCCGCCCAAAATTTTTACCTTGATATGGATATACAAGAGATGAAAAAAGGCGACCGCTATTTGTTATGTAGTGATGGTTTAACAAAACACACTCTTGATCACGAGTTTGAAGAAAGACTTGGAAATGGTAGCGCTGAAGAAATTTGTAAAGAATTAATCGACTTAACCTTGGATAGAGGTGCTGGCGATAATGTGACAGCAATTGTCATCGATATAGATTAAATATTTTATGAGTGATTGTACTTTGAAGGAGTATTGCATTGGCTGATTTTAAAACAGCACTTGAAGCATTAGCAAAAGGTGAATTAAAGCTTGAAACACTATCCAAACAATTGGATGTCTTGCTTGCTAAGTCACCTAAGTTTGCGAACAAGATGCTGGCTCAACTTGATGAAGTTCATTCAGCAAAAAAACTTGATGATAAACAATACGCAGAATTAAAACGCAAAATTAATGAATTTAGACGCGCAAATGCGTCTGAAACAGAAAGTGGTTCATCTGGAGGAGCAGACTCTACTGTTTTTTCACAAGATTCAATCGTTGAAAATAAAAGCGCACCTGCTCCTGATTCAACAGTAGTCATGAGTGAAGAAGAAAAATCAACTCAAACAGGAAGTACTAGCGCCACAACTGACAATACGGACAGTTCTGATTTTTTTGACATCAGTATGCCTGGCGCTAATACAGAAACGCCATCAATCACCTCCGCTACTGGTCCTGCTGGAACTGAATGGAATGATCCTGCTGTACCTGTTGGCGACTTAAGCGGTGGTTATGGTGTAGGTTCAATCATTAAGCAACGCTTTAAACTTGAAAAAGTACTCGGTATCGGCGGCATGGGTAAAGTGTACATGGCGTTGGATTTACTAAAAGCAGAAGCGAAAGATAAAAAACCACACGTTGCTATTAAACTGTTAAATGATGACTTTAAGGATCACCCTGAAGCTTTTATTTCATTGCAACGTGAGTCAAGCCGACAACAAAAACTAGCCCATCCAAATATTGCAACCATATACGATTTTGATCGTGTAGGTGGACCAAATACACCTGTCTACATCACGATGGAATTGATGGAAGGCATGGAGCTGAAAGATTACATAAAGAAAACCGTTCGTCCTAAAGGTGGACTCGATTTTGATGAAGCTTATGAGATCATTAAACAGCTTGGTGCTGGATTAATTTACGCTCATGACCGTCGACTAGTACATTCTGATTTTAAACCGGGCAATGCCTTCATGTGTAACGATGGCATCGTTAAAACATTGGACTTTGGCATCGCACGAGCAGTTAAAAACCCAGTCACAGGTGAAGCTGAAAAAACATTATTTGATCCAGGTAAACTCGGTGCGTTAACACCTGCATATGCAAGTTTAGAAATGTTAGAAGGTGAAGAACCCGATACTCGTGATGATACTTATGCCTTGGGTTGTACTGCTTATGAATTATTAACAACCAAACACCCGTTTAATAAATTGCCAGCGAATAAGGCTAAAGAAAATGATCTGATTCCGCCTTATATAAAGAAATTAAACAAAAAACAAAATCGTGCATTAAGACGTGCTGTTGCTTTTAAGCGTGAAGATCGAAGTCCTACTGTTGCTCATTTTCTCGAGGAATTAGAAGGTAAAGCAACCTGGTATAAAAATCCGTTTGTTATAGCAGCCGGTGTTTTACTCATTATCAGCATGATGCTGATCGCTCCTGCTCTGGATTATTTACACCAGAAAGATCTTGAAAACATGATTGCGGAAATAAATTCCGGCTCTGGTGGCGAACAAACGATTATTGCAAAACTTGATGAAATGCGTTTGCTTGAGAAAGCCGATTTAACAACAGTCGCCGATGAAGGCAAGGAAAATATACAAAACTATTTCAGTGATAAATTAACTGACTCCCTTGTCACTGCTGAAGAAAATTATAACTATTCCAATGTTGACAATGTTTTAAACGAAATCGAGGAGTTTTATCCTGACTCAATTTATCTTCAGGAGAAATCAGAGCTTTTAAACGAAAGTAAAAAACGAGTCATTAGTAATTTAACTACCGAGTATGTTACTGGGTTAAAAGATGATAACTTAATTTCAAATACACAAAATATCTTAGACAACATTAAGAAAGTTGATCCGGAGAACGCATTACTTGAAGACACTTCTCCAAGTAATGCTTATAGACTGCTGGCAGAAGAAAAGAAAAATGCTGGTGATTTAGGAGCGGCGTTAGCACTTGTAGAATCAGGCATCGAGTTTTCTGAAGGTGCTGACCAACGTCTCATCGATATGAAAGATAATATCGTAAGGACACAAACCATTGCCAGACTTGAAAATGAACTTGGTATCGTTCAGCCGCAAATGGCCACCTTATCAGACTTTGAACAACAACAAACCGCTATTAATCAACTTGCTGAATTAAAACCTAACAGTGAATTACTTGCGACGTTATCAACACAATTTAAACCACTCATAGATACAGAACTTAACACTATCCAGAAAAGCGGTACCCGCGAAGATGCTGAAGCCCTTGCTTCGGGTTTCGGTGATCTGATGAATGGCTTACAACTCAACAAAGAATTGTCCCAGATTAAACTGGCAAAACTTACTGGTGATGCACGTAAACAAAAAGCCACCGAACTCGCTAGTGAAAGTATTAGCAAGGTTGAATCAGCGCTAGCAGATGTTCAAATTGAGAATCCGCAATGGGAAACTGATCTACTCAAGGATATTCAACAATTGGCAAGTCTTGTCAGTGAAGATGAAACAATTAGTGGCAATCTGGATCAATATCGTAGCCAAATAGCAGATAAGTATATTGCTAAAGCAAATGAGACCTTACAGCAGGAACGTTTTGATGCAGCAGATAATTTTATAGATAAAGGTGATCGTTATGCACCTGGATTACAAAGTTTAATAGATACTCGTAGTGCTATTGCCAGTGCAAGAGACGAATCAGATCGATTAGCACGTGTAGAACAGAATAAAATTCCTTTTCGTTCATTTACTGACGGTAACAATACTATTGAAGCAGAAAAGATCTTCGAACAATTCAAGACTGATTTGCCAGCAGATGATCTGTATTTGACAACAGAAGCAGCACCTATGTTAGCTGATGCCTATGCCCGATTAGCTAAAAGTAAAGCTGAAACAAAAGATTACTCGAGTGCTTTTGATTTCGTAACAGGGGGTCTTAAGGTTGATCCAGGTAATATTGATTTAAACGATTTAAAGACGGAATACCAGGCCGAAGCAAATATTATTGAATTAACAGAATTATTTAAAACCTCTGTTTCGTTCCCAAGTGACTTAAAAACAAAAGTTAATCAAATCGCAAGTGCCGATCCTGCACGATTCGCCGAGTTTAGTAATACTTCAGCAAGTGTATTAGCTGAGCGAATTAATTCTCTACGTAGTACTGATGAAAATTCTGCTGCTAATCTCGCTAATACTGCGGCAAGTTTATTTCCAGCAAGCTCAGCCTTGGCAGAGTTGAAAAAACAGTTACAACTAAAACCATGGGATCAATTTACTGCTGCTAACAATGCTATTAAAGCAGGCAACCTAACTCAGGCAACACAAATACAACAACAAGCCGCGACGGAATTTGCCGGCCATCCTCAATTCGTCAAATTTTCAGAAGACTTAGCACAAAGAATAAGCGCAGTTAATGAAGAATTTGATATTTATTTGAAGGACAAGGAAGCAGCAGGTGAAAGCTATGATGACCTAAGACTGGCAAAAAGAGGTTTCGAACGTGGCCCACAAACGAAATGGAAAGATAACCCAGAATATGTGGAAGAATTAGCTAATATAGACAAGTTAATCGACCAATATAAACCTGTATCAAAACCGAAGATTAGAACAGCTGAAAAAGAACTGACTGCTGAGAGTATCGCCACTGCGGAAACAGGCACGACTGCTGCAGCCCCTGTATGGAAACCAATCGCCAGTGATTCAGAATGCACTAGCCGATTAGCAGGTTATGGTAAACGTGCTAAAGCAATTTGCTTCGACATGATTCATTCATCTGCACGAGGACCATTGATGGTTGTTGTTCCAAGTGGAGAAGGATTTGAAAAATCATTTGCTATTGCTAAATATGAAGTCTCCGTTAGTGATTGGAGTAAGTACTGTATTCTGAGTGGTACTTGCCAACCAATAAAAGATAAAACCCGTAAAAATGATCCTATGACGGATATTACTTTGCAACAAGCACAGGAATACGCTACTTGGTTATCCGAACGCACAGGAAAAATATATCGTATTCCAAGCAAGTCGGAATGGGAATATGCAGCTAATGCAGGAGGCAAGCAGCCTAAAAAAGATTTTAATTGCCGTGTAACTGTTAGTGAAAAATTAATCAAAGGAACCGGCATTGTCAGTGTGAAGTCTGGTAAGTCTAATGGTTGGGGTTTGAAAAACTATGTCGGTAACGTCCAGGAATGGGTCATCGATGGAAGTACAACTACGGCAAAAGGTGGAGCGTTTACCGATGCTCATTCCAAGTGTGAAATTTCACTTGAACGAAGCCATGATGGAAACGCGGATGAAGCAACCGGTTTTCGATTACTCCGTGAAGACGTAGGCTAATTAATAAATAAGGGTTTAAATGAGTACACAAACATTACGTGCGTTGGCTAAAGGTTATGCCATAGGTTCAATTGATAAAGAAAAGTACCGTAAGTCACGTGCTGAACTTATTGAAGGTATCATTGAAGGTAACGTTGTCTTAAAAACTATCGATTATGATCCTCCACTTAAGCCTAATAACGATATAGAAGACGCTATTACTGAAGGAATTAGTAGAGATAAGACAGAAATCATCTCGCCTCAAAAAAAATCAAAACCAGCTGCTAATAACGTTCCTCCTACAATTAAACAAAATGTAAATAAAAAGAAACCTCCTTATATTTTTATTTTGCTCAGTACTATTATTGTTTTATCCCTCATTCTCGCTGTTATCCTTTTTTATCCTAAACCTCCAGAATCTAACTCTGTTGTGGCGGTGACATCAGATAATTCAAACATATCATCAAGTTCTATCAATAAAACAAATATCAGCAGCGCTGGAGAAACACTAATAGCTGATTTTCTGCGCGGAAAAAACTGGAATGAAGATAGTCTTGACATGTTTACTGAATCTTGGTCAGCGCTGTCAGATCAAGAAAGAGTATCAGCTAAGAACACTAAAAGAATGCAGCGAATGATAGATTCAATATACAAACAATTTCTTGAAGGAAAGGCGCTAGCTAGTATAGACAGTCAAAAAGCAATAAATAAACAACAGAAGTTAATCGACTTTGCTAATGCAATAGGTATTAAAGATCCGCGACTCATTTTGGAATAATCCATAATAGTTCAGCACTTATGCTGAACTATTTTCTTTTACTCTTCAGGAAAACCTTCGAACTCGTCACCGTTAATCTGGTTTGAACGCTTTTCAAAGTAAGCATTTTTTATAAAGTCATATTCGTCAAGGGCTGCATCACCGATCAAGTTTGTTGTACTCAATATGTCGGATTTAAAATCAACATAATTTAATGTCAATAAACCAGCACGAGTCAGATCATCATCGATATAAGCTATCGGACTCAAGACACTACGATCAACTGCAAAGCCTGTCGCATCTCTTACTGTAGCAGGACCAAAGAATGGTACTACAAGATAAGGACCTGGCCCCATACCCCAATGTCCTAACGTTTGACCAAAATCTTCCTTACTGGAATGTAAATTTCCTTCTCCAGCGATATCAAAAAAACCAAATAAGCCTATAGTAGAATTAAGAAACAAACGAACCGTGTCATTGGCAGCCTGATCGAACTTAAATTGCAGTAAATCATTCGCAATTACTGGTATTTGAGCAATGTTAGCAAAGAAATTACTAACACCATCATCAATAACATCTGGTGTTATGAAGTCATAGACTCTGCCGACAGGGTTAAAAATAAAATCATCCATGGTTTCATTAAACGAATAAACGCCTCTATTAAACCCTTCCCATGGATCACGATCATCCAATCCACCTGTTGTCGCACATGCCGATATAAGAAGCATGCTGAATCCAAGGAGAATTATTTTAATTATAGATACGAACTTATTATTCATTATTATTTGTTCCCTATCGTTTATATATGACGTCTTAAAATTCCTCTTAATAATGAGATTACTATACGGTCATGTGAAAATCTATTGTAAAAAACAGTTCTATATCAATAACTTATTAGTTGTTTTGCAATTTAAACTTTCTATTCAATATCTTGTATTAAAAAGTTAAACTAGTTTCATAACTTCATTTTTTTTATATTGACGAGATAAGATGGAAAAAACACAAAATATCGATTTTGATGAATTGGAGAAATTCTCTTCTAGAGCCGACCAATGGTGGGATAGCAATGGTGAATTTAAAACATTGCATCAAATTAACCCTGTTCGAATGAAATTTATAACAAACAATATATCCATACAGAACAAACATGTTTTAGATGTTGGCTGTGGTGGAGGCATATTGACTGAAGCAATGGCAAAGCAATCAGAATACGTTACTGGTATAGATGCAAGTGAACAGAACATTATCATTGCAAAACAGCACGGTTCTATGAGTGATCTTAAATTAGACTATTTCGCTACAACGGCTGAAGCATTTTCTGAAGATAACAAAGAAAAATTTGATTTAATTACATGTATGGAATTGCTTGAACATGTACCTGATCCCGCATCTCTTATAAATGCCTGTTCAAAAATGGTTAAACCTGGTGGGCATATAATGTTTTCTACGATAAATAGAAATATAAAAGCGTATGCACTAGCAGTATTAACCGGAGAATACTTGCTAAAACTTATACCCAAAGGGACACATCATTATGAAAAATTTATTCGCCCTTCAGAGTTAGTTCGTTGGTGTAATGAATCTAAACTTAAAATGAATGACTTATCTGGCATGAATTATAATCCTATACTCAATCATTGCTCGTTAACAAAAAAAACTGATGTTAACTACCTCTTAGACACAATCAAACTCTGATGATAAACAACGTACTTTTTGATCTTGATGGTACATTAGCAGATACCGCACCTGATCTAGCTAATGCACTAAATGCTATCCGTATAAAACACGGATTAGAAAAGTTACCCTTGAATGTTATTAGCCCTACTGTCTCTCTTGGCGGTAATGCCATGGTTAAGTTGGCATTCGACCTAGAAGAAGGTGAAAATGGTTTTGATGATATCCTCAAAGAATTTTTAAATTATTATCTTGAATATATCGCTGAAGAAACGCGTTTGTATGAAGGTATGGAAACGCTTTTACAATCGCTTGAAGACAGTGATAAAACATGGGGAATCGTAACAAATAAATCAGCTTGGTTAACACTCCCGTTATTAGAAGCATTATCTCTAGATACACGTGCTGCATGTATAGTCAGTGGCGATACTCTTGAACATCGTAAACCACACCCTGCCCCTATCTTACATGCTTGCGAGCTTATTCAAGCTGAACCTGATATGACTGTATATATAGGTGATGCGCGACGTGATATTGAAGCAGGTCAACGTGCTGGAACAAAAACACTGATTGCGCTTTATGGCTATATCGATGAAGACGAAGACCCTAGTAGTTGGGGAGCCGATGCAATGGTGACCAGTCCCGAGCAAATTAATGACGCGCTCAGTGAACTCTAATATCACTGATACATCACATAATTATTGCATAAATAAAGCTGCTCCCGACGGCTCTAACCTTTATTACGCCAATGTATTTGAATCAACTGAAGTTAAAATACGCATAATTACTCTGCATGCTTTTCTAAATGAGTTAAGCGATATCATTTACGAATGTTCCGATCCGGGTGTTGCACGAATAAAACTTAAATGGTGGCAAGAAGAAATTGACCGCTTATTCAATAAGCAAGCACGACACCCTGTGACAAAACAAATGCAAGAGTGCATCAATCTTAATTCAGATTTGAAATCAAGTTTTGATACCGCTATTGATTTTTTTAATCATTTCATATTTATAGAACAACCCGATTCATTAGAGGCTATTCTTTCGTTATACAAATCAACAACAGGTGAAGTTTGGTATCAATGCGGACAACAGCTCAATTGCGACAAGACTGATAGTCTGGATAATTTACGAGAAATGGGTTCTGTTATTAATTTTATCAACTGCTTACAACAAACGAATACTTACATCAACGAATCGCGCTGCATAATTCCTTCACATTATGCAACACATACTCAGTTACTAAATCTGCGTACCGATACGGTAAAAAAACACTCCACTCAAAAGGATATATTCTCGCCCTTGTTAATTGATTTAAAAACAAGGCTTGATAAAACTTATAAAAAATTATCAACAGAAGATAGCGCGACTCTTCGACATGGCTTAATCCTTAATCGACTCACATATAAGACTTGTGATGAAATTCTTGGAGATGGATGTAATTTATTAGATAGAAACATTAGCCTAACGCCACTAAGAAAACTCTGGATTGCCTGGCGTACACGTTATTTCTATTAGTTAGTTTACTTATTTGCTTTAAAACGTAATCGAACGCGAAGTTGCCGAAATTGGGCTTCATCGCTGTTATCTTCAAATATGAACTTCTACCTGACTTCATCAGTAGTGATGACTTGTATTGAATCCAACAACGCACCCAAACCATCATCTTGTCCTGCAACTTCTGAAATCGCTAATTTCAATGGTCCGCCAGTTCCAACGACTTTTGTAGTGTAGTCATTCCATACACCATGTGCCGGAGTAAATTGTTCGGGCTCATTATCACCCCAGGAAATTTCAAAATCGTCAGTCCCCCTACGTGTACGTGCCCGCGCTGTCACCTTGACTTCATAGACTCTTCCCGGCTCTGTTTGAATTTCCTGAGAAATACTATCCCCCCCCTTTCCTCTGCCGGAATCTAACTCAATAAAATAATCTCCATTCGGCGGAGTAATACCAAACATACCTTTAGCCCATACTTCTATGTCGGTATCTGAATCCCAAGCATCTACATATCTACTTGGGATTGGCCTCCAGCCACGTGGCCTGGGAACTCGTTCTAACCCTTCAAAACTTCCATTCGGAGCAATATCTACTCCAGTAGGCACCTCAAATTTAACAGCCGTATTTTCACCATTTAGATGAATAGAACATAACACATGTCCAAAAAATTCATGCTCAGGATCCGTTGAGTGCCAGGTGTAAACTCCTTCCAACGGACACTGATAAGCGGTGATCTTGTCTAACAAAAGTCCACTTAAATCTCCTTTAATATCAGCATCCCTTTCTATAACTGCCCCAGCTTCCATGTTTTTGCGATTTGACAAACAACTTACTGCATAAGCTTCTTGCAAATATTGAATATAACTTGGCATCGCAATTGATGCCAACACCCCGATAATGGCCATCACAACCAACAGTTCAAGCAGTGTGAATCCCAATTTATATTTTTTCTGTAGAGTCATCATTTGATTAACTCCGGAATAGGATAAACATTACTAGTCTGAATGGCAGAAAACCCGTGACTATCCGGGTTTGGACAGCGTGCTGTAGTCAGATCACCTTCACTGGAAATAATATAGGGGGCATCACTTAAGGGGCAAACAGGAATATTTTCATAATGTTGACCAAGCTGTAACTGACCGGAAATCGCCCAAAGATTATGGATGCATTGATCTGTATTTGCATCTGTTGAGTAGCTACCTGATCTCGCCGACTTCTTTCCTTGTTGAGCTAATGAATATAGTTGTGGTATCTGATAAATGAGGATTCCCAGACACAGCAATAAAGAAATAACTTTAACAGCCAACCATATATGCTTATTTGCATTATCCTGATCTCCGTTTTGTTCTCTTTTAAGCTGATCATCAGATGACTTTAAGACATGTTCTTCCACCGCTAGTCTTTCAAGTTCTTTAAAATCCGCTTCTTCTATGGGCGATTTCGTTTTTTTCATTCGAATCAACCTTCCATGTTTATTTAGATGCTAAGCAGTACTGTTACGATATTTGACTACATACAAACGCAATATGTACTCAAATAATACCAGTAGTTGACCTAAAATAAAGGCATATGTTAATCGACTGGTTAGAATGTCATTCCACTCAGAAAACTCTGGATTGCCTGGCGTACACGTTATTTCTATTAATTAGTTTACTTATTTTCTTTAAAACGTAATCGAACGCGAAGTCGCCGAAATTGGGCTTCATCAAGAGTTTCAGGTGTGAAAATAAAAGTCTCTCGATTATTTTCATACTTCAAATTAATAATAGTAAGCCACGGATGAATAAATAATGAATGACCAAGTTCAGCAGGCTTGACTAGGTCATCATTCATTTTAACCTGCCAATTATCTTCAGAACCGAGAATAAGCTCCAAAACACGTTGATTAGACCGACAAAATCTATATTTATAACAATAAAAGCAAAAACTGATTCCGAGAAAACACATTAGTATAATTTTTAGATTTATAGATAATGCCGTCATCCATGGTAAAAAAAGACATATAATATGTACCGCTATCAAGATAACGAGTAAAATCGACGAGTTTTTGACAGGTAGCCTAAGCGTCAGTAAAAATGGATTTTCTATCTCATCCATAAGTAGTTTATTAACTCCTGAAAGTCCATTTTCGAAAAAAGATATTAACTCGATTTTGGGTTAAAATAACCGTTCAATTTACATTGCGGCGCAACATAGATTGTTTTCATGTTCACCTATGAATTATAGTTAGATGAAAGATAATAAAAAAATAAATAATAAAAGAGACAAGGATGAGAATATTCAGCAACAGCCGGAATCCTCTCCTAAAGAAATCGGTGGTCCGAAGGGACTTGAACCGACACGCTACGGCGACTGGGAAAAGAAAGGTCGCTGTATAGACTTTTAGCATAGAACTAAAAGCAAAAAGAATATGAGCTGTTTTTAAAGGCAGTTCAACTAAACTCACTTTTTTAGAGGATATCAATTATGGAATCGGTGAAACGACCGTTATCACCCCATTTACAAGTCTATAAACCTCAATTGACATCAATTTTGTCAATTATACATCGAGGTACAGGCGTCTTTCTTAGTCTCGGATCTTTACTACTAACATGCTGGTTAGTGGCTCTCGCAACAAGTGAGCAAGCATTCGGTAATATTCAACAACACTATTCGACCTGGTATGGAAAAGTAATCTTAGTAGGTTTCATATTTTCTTTTTACTTTCATCTCTGTAATGGTATTAGACATTTGTTCTGGGATGCCGGACAAGGGCTGGAAATATCAACCACCTATAAATCAGGTTACGCCGTTATTGCAGTCAGTATCATCATGACTGCCGTTACCGTTGTTATGGGAGGTGTACTATGAGTATGCAAAATCCGTTAGCAAAAGTACGCGGACTCGGTTCAGCAAAAGAAGGCTTCCATCATTGGTGGTCACAACGTTTAACCGCTGTTGCTCTTGTACCTTTAAGTTTATGGTTTATATATTCTCTCGTCGCGATTACGGGTGCCGAATACACCATGGTCATTACATGGATGAGTCAGCCACTTAATGCAACACTGATGCTGCTTTTCTTATTCTCACTTTACTACCATGCCGCTTTAGGTCTGCAGGTTGTTATCGAAGATTACATAGATTCAGAATGGCAAAAAATTGCTTGTCTGATTTTGGTTAAGTTTCTTATATGGTTAACCGGACTCAGTGCCGCGATTGCTGTGCTTAAGATTTATTTAGGAAAGTAATAATAATGACAAATTCATCATACGAAATTATTGAACATAAATACGACGTCGTTGTAGTCGGTGCCGGTGGTGCTGGTTTAAGAGCAACCTTCGGTATGGCGGCAAAAGGTTTAAAGACCGCCTGTATTACTAAAGTATTCCCTACTCGTAGCCATACTGTTGCAGCTCAAGGTGGCATGAGTGCGTCGCTAGGTAACATGGGTGAAGATGATTGGCGTTGGCATATGTACGACACCGTTAAAGGCTCAGATTGGTTGGGCGATCAGGATGCAATTGAATACATGTGCCGCGAGGCTGTTCCTGCAGTTATCGAATTAGAACATCAAGGTGTTCCCTTTTCTAGAACAGAAGAAGGCAAAATATATCAACGTCCATTCGGTGGCATGACCACCAATTATGGTGAGGGTACAGCACAGCGAACCTGTGCTGCTGCTGATAGAACGGGACATGCAATTTTACATACACTTTATCAACAGTCTTTAAAACACGAAGCTGAGTTCTATATTGAATACTTCGCGTTTGATTTAATTATGGATGAGGATGGTGTTTGTCGTGGTGTCATGGCATGGAATCTTGAAGATGGAAAGATTCATCGTTTCCGCGCACATCAAGTCGTACTTGCTACAGGTGGTTATGGTCGTTCTTATTTCTCGGCAACTTCAGCTCATACGTGTACGGGTGATGGTAACGGTATGGTCTTACGTGCAGGTTTACCACTACAGGATATGGAATTCATCCAATTCCACCCAACAGGTATTTACGGCTCAGGTTGTTTAATTACTGAAGGTGTACGTGGTGAAGGTGGTTATCTAACCAATTCTGAAGGCGAACGTTTTATGGAACGTTATGCGCCTTCGGCTAAAGATTTAGCCTCGCGCGATGTAGTTAGTCGTTCCATGACTATGGAAATACGTGAAGGTCGTGGTGTTGGTAAAGATAAAGATCATATCCATCTACATCTTGAACACCTGGGTCCAGAAGTGATTAACGAACGTCTACCAGGTATTGCTGAATCAGCAGAAATTTTTGCTGGTGTTGATGTCACCAAAGAACCTATTCCAGTTATTCCAACCGTGCATTACAACATGGGTGGTGTACAAACCAATTATCACGGTCAGGTTGTTACCTTAAAAGACGGCGATCCAGATTCAATTGTTGAAGGACTAATGTCTATTGGTGAAGCTGCGTGTGTGTCAGTACACGGTGCAAATCGTTTAGGTTCTAACTCCTTACTTGATTTAATTGTATTCGGTCGTGCAGCAGCAAATTACTGCGCTGAAAACATTAAACCGGGAATGCCTCATAAAGATATGCCAAATGCTGGTCAGGAAGGTTTAGATCGACTCGACAAGCTACGTCACAACAAAGGTTCTATTTCTACTGCTGAAATACGCGATAAGATGCAACGTACTATGCAGAACGATGCGGCAGTTTTCCGTACTGGCGAATCTATGCAACATGGCATTGATGAAATGGCAAAAATTTGGAAATCCTTTTCTGACGTTAAAGTTGAAGACAAAGGCATGGTATGGAATACCGATCTAGTCGAAACATTGGAACTCGAGAATCTACTGCAATGTGCCATGGTCAGCATTCATGGTGCGATGAATCGAGAAGAAAGTCGCGGTGGACATGCACGCGAAGATTTCCCTGATCGTGATGATGATAACTGGATGAAACATACTTTGGCCTGGATAGATAACAAAGGCAAAGTGAGCTTTGATTACCGTCCCGTGCACATGTACACATTATCAGATGATGTTGATGTGTTCCCACCAAAAAAACGCGTCTATTAATAGCGAAAAAAACAACAGAGAATAAGTTATGGCTGAATTTACATTACCCAAGAATTCTAAAGTACAAAAAGGTAAAACCTTCTCAGTAGCTGAAGGCGCGACCAATACAAGAACGTTTCGTATCTATCGTTGGGAACCTGACTCAGGCGACAACCCAAGATTAGATAGCTATGAAATCAATCTTGATAATTGTGGCCCTATGGTTTTAGACGCCATCATTTATATCAAGAATAAAATTGATTCAACACTGACCTTCCGTCGTTCCTGCCGTGAAGGTATTTGTGGTTCATGTGCAATGAATATTGGTGGAACTAATACCTTAGCTTGTACCAAAGCGATAGCCGATGTTAAAGGTGATGTCGCTATCTATCCATTACCTCACATGCCAGTAGTGAAAGATTTAGTGCCAGACTTAACGCATTTCTATGCTCAATACGCATCAATAAAACCATGGATGCAAACACAATCAGCGCCACCACCAGATGCAGAACGACTTCAAACTAAAGAAGAACGAGCTGAGTTGGATGGTTTATATGAATGTATTCTTTGCGCGTGTTGTTCAACTAGTTGTCCAAGTTATTGGTGGAACAGTGATCGTTATCTTGGTCCTGCTGTATTATTACAAGCTTATCGTTGGATAGCAGATAGTCGTGATGAATTCACCGGCGAACGTCTAGACGAACTGGAAGACCCTTTCCGTCTTTATCGTTGTCATACCATTATGAATTGCACCAACACTTGCCCAAAAGGTTTAAATCCGGCTAAAGCTATTGCTGAGATTAAAAAATTAATGCTGGCACGTACTGTTTAACCTCTGTTTTAAGCTATGAGTGAGCGTTCTAAGTTACTCTGGCACTGCCGTCGTGGAATTCGTGAAATGGATATTCTATTTCGCGAATTTATCGATCAACACTACGACGAATTAAGCGAAGAAGAAAAACAAGGCCTTTCAAAACTTCTCGATGAAGCCGATCTAGATATCCTCGATTGGATCATGGGCAGAAGTAAACCTGAAGATAATGCGTTAATAAACATCGTCGCACGCATTCGTGAATCCCGAAACATAAACTAATTTATCCTATGCAAGACACTTGGCAAAACTTTCTTAAAGAACAAGGCGCAATAATTCAAGATAACGGATCTATCGAATTCGATAATTCTGATCTTGATATATCAACTGCTTCCATCGTTTCTCCCCTATCAGGCTTTGCTCTACTAGCGATTAGTGGTAACGATCGACATGCTTTTTTACATGGTCAATTTATTAATGATTTAAATCTGATTAATAATCCTGCTGCACAACTTTCGGCATGGTGTAATCCCAAAGGTCAGGTCATTACAAACTTTATTATTATTAATACTGGCATAAGCTATTTATTAATATTCAAACAAGAACTAAAAGAATATGTAGAAAAAAGATTGAACATGTTCATCATGCGATCAGGCGTAACTATAGAAAATATTTCTGAATCATCTCCTTTAGTTGGCTTAGCCAATATAAAAGACATTTCCTCATTAGGCTTAGACATTCCAACTAATGCAGGTGAAGTTCTTGCAGTTGATGGGCTTGTTATTATTTGTCACCCCGATAACTCAGGCCGTTATTTAATAACAGGTAGTATAGATGCATTAACAAGAAAGCTACCTGAACTAAACAAATCATATACAAGTTGTTCAGTTTGGGAATTGTTTGACATTCTTGCCGGTCTGCCGTGGATCACTGCAGCAACGCAAGAACAGTTTTTGCCACAAATGCTAAACCTCGATGCACTAAAAAGTTTAAGTTATCAAAAAGGCTGCTACCCCGGACAAGAAGTTGTCGCACGTTTACATTATCGCGGTGAAGTAAAAAAACGATTGCAGTTAATTAAATCAAAACACGAATTACATATTGGCGATAATATTTATTTGAATCAATCAGAAGGTAAAGCAGGGACTATAGTTAATTTAGCCAAACATCCTGATGGTAATTATTATGGTCTTGCTGTCATTGATTTGGATAAGTTAAAAAATAGTCTTTATGAAAAAGAAATATCAATCATTGCTCTTCCCTATACTATCGATAAATAAATAAATTTCATTAAGGTAATTCATCAATTAATTCTAGTAACATCATCAATAGTAACTTCAAACCAGCATGGTGGTGTCGTAACAAGCACCTACAAACTTTTTATCCAACTCTATTTCGAAAACAAGCTTCACTATCATTAAACAATGAGAAATTTGAGTTGACTGATGGTGACTTCCTGGATCTTGTCTGGACAGAGAAAAAAAAGACAGGTCCAATTGTTATCCTATTACACGGCTTGGAAGGCTCAATAAATTCTCCTTACGCAAAAGGCATATTAAGAACAATACATAATAATGGTTGGCAAGGTGTACTCTTGCACTTTCGCGGATGCAGTGGACGACATAATCGTTTGAGTCGAAGTTATCACTCGGGTGAAACAGGCGACCTACATACACTTATCTTAACGCTAAAAGAACGTTATCCAAATCGAGATATTGCAGCGATAGCTGTATCGCTTGGCGGAAATGTTTTACTTAAATATTTAGGTGAACAAGGTGACAATTGCTTATTAAAAACTGCAATGGCGATATCTGTCCCGTTTGATCTGGCAGATAGCGCAAAACATTTAGAAAAGGGTTTTGCAAAAGTCTATCAAAATCACCTTATATCTCGTTTAAGAAAAAAGATGTTAAGTAAATTTAAAAGCAAATCCGCACCGATTGATTTAGACAAACTCAATGAATGGAACAACTTCTATAAATTTGATCATAATGTCACTGCAGCAATACATGGTTTCGAAAGCGCTGATGACTACTACACTCAATCAAGTTCTAAACAATTTTTAAAAAGTATTACAACACCAACGCTTATTCTCCATAGTAAAGATGATCCCTTTATGACCAAAAAGGCCATTCCTTCCGAAGGAGAATTATCACCAAGTATTACAGTGGAGTTAACAGAACATGGCGGTCATGTTGGGTTTATATATGGAAATACGCCATTCAATGTAAAGTATTGGATAGAAAAGAGATTAGTTGAATTTTTTAAAGCTCAATTTATTTGAAGCTAAATATTCTACCCAAACCTCGGTAATGCATACGCTAATGCAATTGGTATTGAGATAATACAAAACGCATTTCCAAATAACACCATCGCGGCTACTTTTGATGGTTCTTGATCATAATGTTCGGCAAAGATGTAATTCATAACTGCGGGCGGCAATACTCCGAACAGGAATAATGCTCCCTGCTCTAGTCTGGTTAATTCAATAAATGGTAATATGGAAAGAACAATAGCTATCCCACACACGGGTGCCAGTAATGCAGCTAGCATTCCTATTTTCCATTCTGATAATTTCATGTCGATTAATCGTGTGCCTAATGCGAATAACAATAATGGCACACAAATATTGCCCATCATTCTTGCTGGCTCAAGTAATGTATTCGGAATTTTTACTTTGAATAGACTGAGTATCACTGCAAACACAACGCTCATGATTAATGGTGTAAAAAATGCTTTGAGTATATTCGGTTGTTTATTTAGCCAATAACTAACGAACGTGATATGCAAGAAATTACAGACCACGAAACAAATAACAGCTTCAGGCAATGCCACTTCACCAAAACTTAAAACCACTAAAGGCAGCCCTATATTTCCACCATTTGCAAACATGATTGGTGGACATAAGGTCTTAGCATCAATATGTAATAATTTTGCGACAATTAATGCGACGATACCAGATAACAATACAACCAAAGCGACACCTAATGCCAGGTTTCCAAATAGACCTGATACGCCGGCTTTTTCATAAATAACACTAAATAGAAGACAGGGAATAAAAACGTCAATATTCAGCCGGTTTGGTAGTGTCATATCCGGCTGAAACTTGCGTGCGTAAAATAGTCCCGCTAAGACAATGGTAAAAATTGGAAAGGTAATTTCAAAAATTCTAATGGCAATCATAATGGTGATTATCTGAACTGATTTTTATTTTTGCTGTCCACACAGTATTATAACGATAACATGCTTCAAAACTCGGAATTTTTCATTCAGACGAGGCACGGATCTTTCGAAAAGCGGAGTTTACTTATAGTAAATGAGCATTTGTGAAAAATGAGAAACGAAGTATGAGCGGAAAAGACCGATTTTGAGTCGGGTTTCATAACATAATAAGAATATAAATATTAAAGACATTACCTCATGACTATTACAAGACTGTTCTATCTCGCTTTATTTGTTGTTTGCTTATCCTTACTCGGCTTTGGCCTCTATCTGGAACATGCTCAAGGCATTGAACCTTGTCCACTCTGTGCGTTTCAGCGTATGTGCTATATCGCCATCACCATAATTGCTTTGGCTTCAGCGATTCATAACCCAAATTGTTGGATGCGTTACATATACAGTGGCTTTACTCTAGTTGCTTCTTTAATCGGTGTCGGTGTCGCCGGCAGGCAAGTCTGGTTGCAGCATTTACCTCCAGAATTAGTCCCTGAGTGCGGCCCCGGCTTGGAATATATGATGGAAGTTTTTCCGTTTGCTGATGCAATGAAAATGATTTTAAGTGGCTCTGGCGAATGCGCCGAAGTTCACTGGACGTTCTTAAGCTTTAGTATTGCTGAGTGGAGTCTGCTTTGTTTTAGCCTGATTGTGATTTTTACATTGTTAGTTACTTTCGTAATTAAGAGAAAGTAACTATTTAAAACGTGGTGGCATTCCGGGTGGCATTTGGCCGCCCATTCCTCCCATGCCACGCATCATTTTTGCCATACCGCCTTTGCCAGCCATCTTTTTCATCATCTTTTGCATTTGTTTAAATTGTTTTAACAATTTATTAATGTCTTGAATCTGTGTGCCTGAACCTTTAGCAATACGTTTTTTGCGCGAACCATTAATAATATCTGGTTTAACTTTTTCTTTGCGTGTCATCGAGTCAATAATCGCAGCTAATTTAACAAACTCTTTATCATTAACCTGAGCAGCAGCACCCGGAGGTAATTGACCCATTCCAGGTAACTTATCCATTAAGCCAGCAATTCCACCCATATTATTCATTTGATTTAATTGCTCGCGAAAATCTTCAAGATTGAAACCTTTACCAGTCTTTAGTTTCTTCGCTAATTTTTCTGCTTCTTTTTGATCCGTTTTATCTTGGACATCCTCAATTAAACTTAAGACGTCGCCCATACCTAAAATACGCGATGCTATTCGTTCCGGATGGAATGCAGATAGCTCTGTCGCTTTCTCACCTGTACCCATGAACTTAATAGGTTTACCGGTAATATGTTTAACCGTTAATGCCGCTCCACCACGCGCATCACCATCTGTTTTCGTCAAGATAGAGCCGGTTAATGGTAAAGCTTCATTAAACGCGGCAGCAGCATTAACAGCATCTTGTCCTGTCATGCTATCAATAACAAATAGTGTTTCGACTGGTGTTAATACTTCATGAACAGATTTAATTTCCTGCATCATTTCATCGTCAATATGCAATCGTCCGGCACTATCGACTATAAGTACATCAACAAGCTGAACTCTGGCAACATCCATGGCATTCTTTGCGATGTCTGTCGCTTTTTGATTCTCATTACTTTCAATCCAGACTAAATCATTGTCATTAGCCAATGTTTGCAACTGTTTTATCGCCGCAGGTCGGTAAATATCACAACTCACAACCGCGACTTTTTTCTTTTCTTTTTCTTTTATCAAACGGCCGAGTTTCGCGGCGGTTGTTGTCTTGCCTGCACCTTGTAAGCCAGCTAAAAGGATAATCGCTGGAGGCTGTGTATTCAGGTTTAATGGTTCGTGGTGCTCGCCCATCAGGGAAATCAATTCGTCATTAACAATTTTTATTAATGCCTGACCTGGTGTGAGGCTAGTTAATACTTCTTTATCGAGTGCTCGCTCTTTAACGTGATCGATAAAATCTCGAACAACAGGTAAAGCAACATCCGCTTCAAGTAAAGCCATGCGGACTTCTCGTAGACCTTCGCTGATATTTTCTTCGCTTAAGCGACCTTGACCGCGTAAATCTTTAAAAACCCGGGTTAATTTATCTGAAAGAGCGTCAAACATAATGATTTAAATTCTTATTATTTAGGCTGAAAACGGTGGCTATTCTATATCATTCAGGCGCAACTTAAAATTTGCTTATCACTTAAAATAATCAACACTTCTACAGCTCGTCAGAATGTGCAATCATCGGGTATATCCTTTAAAAACATGAATCTATGAGTAGTATTCAAGCCATAATCGCTGTTTTGCTGTATTTGACGTCTGCTTCACTGTTAGGCGCAAGAATTTATGGTGTTTCAGGCATTTTCAATAAAACGAGGGCTATCGTCTTAGTTTTTGGCGCAATCGCTTTAATATTGCACGCTCACCTCTTGTATCAATCCATCATTTTGACGAATGGACTAGATTTCGGTTTTTTTAATGCTGTTTCACTGATTAGCTGGCTCGTAGCACTAATCGTGATGCTGACATCTTTATTTCGGCCTCTTGAAAATTTATTACTCTTTCTTTTTCCAATTGCCGCACTGGCAATAATACTAGAACTGTTTATCCCTGATACTCGAATCTTAAGCGAGTCTTTATCAGCAGGTTTACGTATCCATATACTCTTATCTATTTGTGCTTATAGCTTACTGCTAATCAGTGCCTTTCAGGCAATTGTGCTGGCTATTCAGGAAAGGCTTATTAAAACTAAACGTGCCGCGAGAATAATGAATACACTGCCACCATTACAAGTAATGGAAGAACTGCTAATTCAAATTATTGTTATCGGTTTTTTTACTTTAAGTTTAAGTCTTGCCTCGGGCATGATGTTTATTGATGATTTATTTTCCCAACACCTCATTCATAAAACAGTATTATCAATTTTAGCTTGGGTTATCTACTTTATTTTGCTATTGGGACGCTGGAATGCCGGATGGCGTGGAAAACGAATTATCCGTTGGACACTAGGCGGTTTTTCAACACTACTACTCGCTTACATTGGTTCTAAATTTGTTCTCGAAATCATTTTGCAACGTGTATAAATAGTTAGATATTATATCTAATATCAATTAGCTCTTTTTCGTTGAATAACGTGAATACAAGGTATCTTTCCAATTAGCAGAAAGCTCTGAGCAAGTTGATAATTCTAATGCTGCGTTAAGGTTATCTTTATCATTATGCATAACTTCATTGCAATGACTAATCGTTAAACCTTCGTTCATCCTTTCTATAAACTTGAATTCTTGCTGCGCCTTAACCATTCCATGATTAATAACACGGAAATAAAATCCTGTTTTACCTGATGTTTGTACAAGATTAGCAAGATCTTTAATTTTACAACGTCGAGCCAATTTGTAACAGGGCTGTCTAGGTTGTGACACTTGAACTATTGCTGCACCAATTGAATAGATATCTCCTATACAAACGTCACGTTCTATTAAACCTGATGTTGTAAAATTTTCACCAAATGTGCCTATGCCAATATTTTTATCTTCTAATTCTTTATTCCAATAATCGTAATGTTCACTTGGGTAGACACAAACTGCTTTATCAACGCCACCATGATTTTTTAGATCGGATTGGCCATCACCTTTTAAGCCTTCATAACCTAACCACACTTCTTTACTAACCGGGCTCTTAAAGAAGCCTGTCTCCCAGTCTTTATCCCACCACTCATTTGAAAAGGTAGTATTGAGTTTTTTAGGTATTCCTATCTGAAGTGATATCAATTTCATAAACTATAATTTTTTAGACAAAAAAAATCCCCGACACCTAAGTGTCGGGGACCATTATAACAAACTTACGTCTGTTTAATGCTTATGGTAGTGAGAAAACCATTAACACACCACTGTTACGTGAAGAGTTAAGAAGTTTACGATAGCCACCAACAGCACCAAGTGCAGCTTCACCTGGAGCAGCAGCTAAGCCAGGGATAGCGACAACCGCGCCAGCCCAACCGCCGATACCTGAAAGGATACCAACGTATTGCTTGCCTTTATGTGCCCAAGAGTTGAAGTTGCCG
>JAJFKK010000181.1 GCA_021773245.1 Gammaproteobacteria bacterium
AGTCACTATTGTAATCAGCAATGTCCATATCGGTAAGGTGAAGGTTACAAATTGCGACATCCGCTGTTACTGGCAGACCTTGTTCTTGTGCCGCTCTGATCAACTCAACACCGCGTGCTGAAGATACTCTGCAAAAATGGACATGAACCTTAGTTAGTTCAACTAATAACAGCGCCCTACTTATCGCTACTGTTTCTGCTGCTTCGGGTATCGCAGGCAGTCCAAGTCGAGTACCTATCGCGCCTTCATGTGCTGTACCGTTATTCTTTAATAAATTATCTTCGGCATATAAGAAAACGGTAAGCCCGCAACTGTGTGCGTATTCAAATGTGCGTCTTAATATTTCCGCATTATCGATTGGTTTAAGTGCATTACTGACAGCAATACATCCGGCTTGTTTTAGTAAATACATTTCAGCAAGTTGTTCGCCTTTTAATTCTTGTGTCAATGCACCTAAGGGATAAATAGTCGTTCGACCAGCATCACGCGAACGTTGATTTATAAATTCAACAACCGCAGGTGTATCAATAATTGGGTCAGTGTCTGGTGGGCAACAAATAGATGTTATACCGCTACTACTCGCAGCAAGACTTTCGCTTTGGACAGTACCTTTATATTCAAGACCTGGTTCGCGTAGTCTTGCACATAGATCAATAAGCCCCGGCAATACAATTTTATCTTTTGCATTAATTTGCAGCTCTGATTCAAAACCATCGGGTTTCTTTTTAAGGCCAACAATTTTTCCATCGGCGATAAATAAATCTTGTTTCGCATCCAGTTTGTTTGCTGGGTCGAGTAAACGTCCGCCTTCGATATGGAGTCGCATTATTCTGTTTCTCCAATATCATCAGGACTACGACCCATGGTCATGGCCATGACTGCCATTCGAACGGCGATACCATGACTCACTTGTTGCAAAATTACCGAGCGGTCACTGTCAGCAACACTCGAATCAATTTCTACACCACGATTAATTGGGCCAGGATGCATGACTATGGCATCTGGTTTTGCTATAGCAAGTCGTTCGCTAGTCAAACCATAGCGTTGAAAATATTCCTGTTCGCTGGGTAATAGTGCACCTTGCATACGTTCTTTTTGTAGTCGTAACATCATGACGACATCAACACCATCAAGCCCCGCATCCATATCATGATAAACATGCACGCCTAACTCTTCGACACCTTTAGGAATAAGTGTCTGCGGCGCAATGATTCTGGTTTCTAAAACACCCAAGGTATTTAAAGCATGTATTTCTGAGCGTGCGACACGTGAATGTAATATGTCGCCAACAATGGCAACTTTTAATTTTGTGAAATCTTGTTTATGCCGTCGGATGGTAAACATATCCAACATTGCCTGGGTTGGGTGAGCATGGCGCCCATCGCCGGCATTAATCACACTGATGTGAGGGGAAACTTGTGTCGCAATGTAATGTGCTGCGCCACTATTAGCATGACGAACTACAAACATATCGCAATGCATAGCTTCAAGGGTACGCAGCGTATCGCCAAGTGTTTCGCCTTTGCTTGTTGCTGATGTCGATATATTTAGATTGAGAATATCAGCGGATAATCTTTTTGCTGCAAGCTCAAAGGTCGTGCGCGTTCGTGTGCTGGGTTCAAAAAATAAATTGGCGATAGTTTTACCGCGTAATAAAGGGACTTTTTTAACGTGCCTTTCGCCAACACTGGCAAAGGATTCAGCGTGATCGAGAATATTCTGGAGTAATGATTGGCTAAGACCTTCTGTAGAAAGAAAATGCTTAAGGTTACCGTTTTTGTCGAGTTGAATTATGTTTCCAGTCATCCCGTAATTTAAGTTCCATTACCCGTGAAAGAAAGTGTCAGGGGCTCTGGGCCAAGGAGTTTAACATGTTCTCCTTGGTTCAGTGTAATGGTTTTTCCAATGATATCTGCATGAATGGGTAATTCTCTGCCGCTACGCTCGATCATCACGGCTAATGAAATACTCGCAGGACGGCCAAAGTCAAAAATTTCATTCATTGCGGCGCGAATGGTTCGGCCTGTATAGAGAACATCATCAACTAAAATAATGTGCCGATGGTCTATATCTACAGGTAATTTACTCGGGCTTACTTCAGGGTGTAAACCTAAAGTACTAAAGTCATCACGGTAGAATGCGATATTTAATTCACCAAGCGGTTCACTGAGTTCGAGTGATTGATGTAACTGCTGTGCTACCCATGCGCCGCCACGTTTTATACCAATCATTAAAGGATTGACGTAGTTTTCATCATTGCAATGGGACTGAATGGCCTCAGCCATTTCGTCTAGTAGTTGTTTAACATTTATATCATCAGCCATGATCGCTAGTTTTCCTTATTTGACTTTATTTATCAATTATTCTCGCTTAACCATGTTTCAAGAATGAGTCTGGCAGCTACTGCATCAAGCTCGCGAGTCGATTTTAATTCGCGTCGGGCTTCATAAGAAGACAGTTGTTCTTCAATCAGGTCTACGGGTAGATGGTAACGGCCTTCAAGTTGTCGAGAAAAACGTTCAGCGATGTCCGTCATTTCCTGACGCGAACCATCAAGTTGTAAGGGTTTACCAACAACAAGCCGGTCTGGACTCCATTCTTTAATTAAGCGTGAAATACTTTCCCAATCAGGTTTGCCATTAATCGATTTTATAATTTCAAGTTCGCTGGCTGTTGCAGTAATGGTTTGACCTACTGCTGCGCCTATCCGTTTTTTGCCACAATCAAAACAAAGCAAAGTTATATTCACGCGTGACCAATATCTGATGATAATTTATCGACATCAACACCGATATGATTCGCAGCAGATTGCCAGCATTGTTCAGGAGATGTGTTAAATATAATGTCTGAATCAGCGGGGCCAGTTAACCAGGCATTATCCATTAATTCTTGTTCAAGTTGCCCGGCTGACCATCCGGCATAACCTAACGCAATAAGTGATTCATCAGGTCCTTCTCCATCAGCTATCGCTTCGAGGATATCCTTTGAAGTCGTTACACAAAGTTCAGGTGATACGACGATAGAGGAATCCCATTCTTTACACGCTTGGTGCAAAATAAAACCATGATCAATATGAACAGGCCCTCCCTGAAAAACTATTTTGTTATTAGCTTCCAGATTATTAATAGGGATTTCCATCTGTTCAAAGATTTCACCAAGACCCATTTCTAACGGCTTATTAATGATGATGCCCATCGCACCTTCTTCATTATGAACACAGATATACGTCACAGTTTTCTCAAAATTAGGATCTTTGAGGCTTGGCATGGATATTAAAAACTGATTTGTAAGATCTGTCTGTTTCATTTATGTGTCAAAATTAAAAATGTTTTTTTTGGCAAGACTATATTTAATTTATTTAGCACGTTTATAATTTTCAATTTCAGTTTGTCCAGAAAATTTGAGTTGTAACTCATGATCATTAATATTAATAATTTTTGCTGTAATAATCGTTTTTGTAATCGGTTGAACTGAATCTCTCATAATATCTGTGGCTGTGAGTTCAAACGTGATCATATTATTTTCTTCATTTATGAAGTTCCCCGTCACTGTGGCAGACATGTTGTCTATAATTATGACGGTACCATCTTTCTTAAACTCAATTGTGCCGACATCCTTGGTTTCTTGCCAAAGCCCGTATATTGATGATTGAGTTGTACAAGAAGCAAGAATAATAACTGCTGTTAAAAGCGATAGATAAAGCGTTATATTTTTATTCAAACAACTTCTCCTTCTCAATAGAATAATGGTCTAATTATTAAAGTATTAACAGGAATCAATGTTTTCACAAGTGCTACATTTTTAAAATGCTTACTTAAATCCCTTATTATTTAGAAATTGCCATGTACGCATTATATGCAAAATATCTGTTTCGTCCTTTATGTGTTGCGGAAATGGGGAAAAGGGGGCTGATAGTTCAACGATGCGTATAGCTGCATCATCCAACATCCTTTCGCCTGATGATCTTCGTATTGTAATTTCATCTATAGTTCCATCACGCCTTAAAGCTACGTCTAATACTAAACTGCCGGACAGTCCTTGTTTTCTTGCTTGTTCCGGATAATTTAAATTTCCGACACGCTCAACCTTTGCTCGCCAAGCTTCCATATAAGCAGCATAGTTATATTCTTTTGTGCTAGCGGAGATAAATTTTCGTCTTGGTCGTTCGGCTCTTGACTCTATCTTGCGTCTTATTTCTGCACTTAAAGAAGCAATTTTGAAACTATTTGTTAATAATTCTGTTGCTGTAGGCAGAACCGGTTTTTTAATCGTTTCTTTTATTCTTTTCTTTTTCTTTTCAGGCGTGCTTACTCTTTCGTTAGTTTCCGTCTCTTTTGTCTCAGCAATTTCTTTTTCTTCACTTGGCGTTTTGATTTTTTCGACTTCTGGTGTTGAACTTTCTTTATTTTCAACAGTTAATGTTTCGATCAATTCTTTTTTTACTAGTGCAGGTTCTGCAACAATAGCTTCACTACTAGCTGATGCGGGAGGTTGCGGTGGTTGTTGCTCTGCAGGTTGAGGCATGACTAATTCTGGTTTTGGATCCGGAAATGGAGCTGGCATTGGCGCAGAAGGGTTTGCTGGTTCATCAATATTTCCACCGCCTTCAAGGCTAGCTTGCGCCAGCATTTTGGCATCTTCAGGTTCAGGACTTTTCTGTTGAACTAGAACGATTTCCATTGAGTTGAATCGTGCACGCGAACGATCTTCTTCTGCGAAAGTGATACCTAATATAAGAAGCGCATGAAATAGTATGGCAAGACTTAAGGTCAGACCAAATCTATCCAGTGGCGTAATAATAGGTTTAACAGCTTGTACTGTTGCCACGTCTAGTTTTGTTTACCAATTTGTTTACGTTTTTCCAAAGCATCCATTAATTGTCCAGCAATGTCGATATTATACAGGCTATCTAATTCACGAATACAAGTTGGGCTTGTGACGTTTATTTCAGTTAAGTAATCACCAATGACATCGATGCCAACAAATATTAAACCCATCTCGCGTAAGCGAGGCCCTACTTGCTCGCAAATCCAGCGATCACGATCACTTAACTCTATCCCCTGACCTGATCCGCCTCTGGCCAGGTTTCCACGAACTTCTCCTTTGGCGGGTATTCTTGCTAAAGCATAAGGTATTGGTTCGCCATCAATTAAAAGTATTCGTTTATCACCGGCAGAAATTTCAGGAACAAACTTTTGTGCCATGACATAAGCTGACCCTTCTTTCGTCATGCTCTCCAGAATTACTTTACAGTTATGATCTGATTCATTGACCCGGTAGATACTTTGACCCGCCATGCCGTCGAGTGGTTTTATGATGGTGTCTTTATGTTTTTTTATAAATTCGAATAAGGTTTCCATGCTACGGCTGACTTGAGTCGGCGCGATGCAGTTTGCAAAGTGGGTGATGAAAAATTTTTCGTTTGCATTTCTAAGGGAAGCTGGACTATTCACGACTAATGTTCCCAAACGTTCTGCATGTTCGAGTATGTAAGTAGAATATATGTATTCAAGATCGAAAGGAGGGTCCTTACGCATCAATATAATATCCAGGCCTGCCAATTCTTCGGTTCGTTTATCTGATAATGTAAACCAGTTCTCCGGATTCTC
Organism: Gammaproteobacteria bacterium; assembly: GCA_021773245.1. GTDB lineage: Bacteria > Pseudomonadota > Gammaproteobacteria > Eutrophobiales > Eutrophobiaceae > UBA7359. The sequence goes on from JAJFKK010000181.1 coordinate 5,610, forward strand.
TTCTACTCTCAGATTCTGAACACTAGCCATTGGTATATCATTATTCGTATAGATATCCTGCATTTCCATATAAACAAGATCCCAACCACGTTTTTGTGCGGCTAGCAGCATGGCAAATGAACTGTCTTTCTTAATATTGATCCTACTAATAGGATCCATGAGTATGCCAAGTTTCATAAACTTTCTTGAGTTGAGTAAGGTAACTATAAATAATTCTCTGAATAATACCGAAAGTGTATGATAATAAACACCATAAGCATCAATAACACATTGTCTAACACATAAATACACAGTGAAAATACTTAAAATAGCGACTCGCAAAAGTCCGCTTGCTCTATGGCAAGCTGAACATGTCAAAAACAAGCTAATACAGGCTCATTCTGGTTTATCCGTAGAATTAGTTAGTATGCAAACGGAAGGCGATCGTTTTCTTGATGCGCCATTAATTGCCGTCGGTGGTAAAGGCCTATTTATCAAAGAACTCGAACAGGCCTTATTAGATGGACGTGCAGATATTGCAGTTCATTCGATGAAAGATGTCACGATAGACCTTCCAGATGAACTTGCCTTGCCAGTAATCATGGAACGTGAAGACCCAAGAGATGTTTTTATCTCAAATACCTATGAAAAAATTGAAGATCTGCCCGCGGCAGCAGTATTAGGCACATCAAGTCTTAGGCGCCAATCTCAAGTTAAAGCCTTGCACCCAGAAATAGTTTTAAAAGATTTACGCGGTAACGTGGGAACGCGTTTGGGTAAATTGGATGCTGGTGAATATGATGCGATCATGTTGGCGGCAGCTGGGATTATCAGGCTTGGTTTAGGCGAGCGTATAACACAGTTGATTCCGCCAAGTGTGTTATTACCGGCAATCGGACAGGGCGCGATTGGTATTGAATGTCGTGCTGACGATGACGTTGTGCATGAATTAATTTCACCTCTAAATCATCAGGAGACAACGTTATGTGTCCAGGCAGAACGTGCCTTTAGTCGTCGTTTGTTTGGCGGCTGCCAATTACCTATAGCAGGACAAGCAACGGTTATTGGTGATGAAATAGAATTGGTTGGGCTAATTGCCAGAGTTGATGGTAGTGAAGTAATTAAATCAGAACAGAAAGGACATGCTGCTGATATTGAGAATATTGGTACAGCATTAGCTGAAACCTTGCTAGGCCGTGGTGGTGATGTAATTTTAAAAGAGTTGCTGCAATAAAATTGACATTAACGCTAAACAATAAAAAAGTATTAGTTACCCGACCTAGACACCAATCGGATCATTTGTGTGAATTAATTTCAAATGCAGGGGGAAGTAGTCTTCGTTTTCCAACAATTGAAATTCAAGCTGTTTTAAACTCAGAAAAACTATCCAACTGTTTTGCTAATATTAATGAGTATGACTACATCATTTTTGTTAGTCGAAATGCGGTTAAAGTCGTATTCGAAAATTATTTGAAACTATCTGATTTAGCTAATCAAGTGCAATTATTAGCAGTAGGTGCTGGTACCACAGCCGTTTTAGCTAAAATGGACATAATGAACGTGTTGCATGCGGGTGCCGAGGCAGATAGTGAAAGTTTACTGCTATTGCCAGAATTACAACGTGAAGTTATTAATAATAAAAGAATATTAATCGTCCGTGGCTTGGGTGGCCGAGAATTATTAGCTGATACTTTGAAAGAACGAGGCGCTAATGTTGAGTACGCAGAAGTGTATCAGCGTTGTTTACCTGAATATAAGATACAGGAACGTCATGGATTATGGCAAAATGATGAAATAGACGTGATTATTGCTAGCAGTAATGAAGGGCTTGATAATTTATTAAAGCTAACAGAGGAAGAAGATAAGCAGCAGTTATTTAAAACACCGTTAGCTGTTATGTCGAAAAGAAATGCAAATTTAGCTAGAGAGTTAGGTTTTATCTCAGGTTTAGGAATAGCAAAAGCTAGTAGCGATGAAGGTCTTCTAGCTGCTGTAATAGAACTTGTTGGAGATTAGTGGGATATGAGCGAAGAAAAAGAGAACAAGGTGCTGGATAAAAATGCTGACGACGTTAGTGATGAAAAAATTATCTCTGATAATAAGTCAAAATCCTCAGGTAAATTCGTTTTACTTTTGCTTATTGTCATTATAATTTTTTCGGGAGCTGCCTTTTTTCTCAATAATCGTCTAGATCAAATTGAAGCTGAACTTATTCAAAGCAAGGTTAATAGTAATAACTCTTCTCAAAATAATGATGGCCAGATAAAGGACATACTATCTAGATTTACAAACGTACAGCAAAAGCTTGAAGAACTTGAGTCAAAACAAGGCGTTCTATCACACTCATTGTCGCAGCCTGTCGAACAACAAATTCATGTTAATGAAGACTATGCATTATCTGAAATTGAACATTTGTTAATTATTGCCAGCCACAACCTTCAACTTGACCATAATGTTGTAACCGCCTTAGCAGCAATGGAAGCAGCAGACGCAAGATTAAAAGGATTAACTGATCCCGCCGCACTAAGTGTAAGAGAACAATTAATCGCAGATATTAATGAGCTTCGAGCTTTAAATCAGGCAGACTTAAGCGGCTTAAGTTTGTATTTGTCTGATTTAATCAGTCGTGTTGATCAACTGGTCTTAAAAGAAAATGTTGTATTGGAAAATACATTAGTAAGTGATGAGCCGAATGAAGAACCAGCGCAAGGAATAAAGCATTTTTTCACCCTGGTTTTGAATGAACTGAAAAGTTTAATTGTTATAACGCGCGATAAAGATGTTGGCAAAGCGCGCCTCTTGCCTGATGAAGTTTATTTTTTGCGAGCTAATTTAAAACTTGAGCTGGCAAACGCACGCTTCGCTGTTTTTAATCGCGATACAGAAAACTTACATTCCTCTATTAATCATATACAGGGCTGGCTTAATGAATACTATGACTTATCAGATGCGGATGTACGTAATATTCATGATTCTTTGTCTAGCATGAAAAAATTAGAATTATCATTCCCAGAGTTAGATATTAGTTCTTCGCTAGAATCTATGCGTGCATTAATTCGTTACCAGAATGACAATAATGAGGATGACGCTGATGAAGGATTGGCTCCAGTAGAATGAGGCTTTTAGCGCTATGTTTGCTGGCATTATTAATTGCTGTTGGGATTGGCTCTATTGCCGGTTCTGATACCGGTTATGTGATGATGACAATTTCCGGATGGAAAATACAAACCAGTGCGACTTTATTTGTCATTATTTTATTTTTAAGTTTTTTAGCCTGCTATTTCATTATACGTAGCTCGGTACGTTTTTGGACTATGCCGCAAGAAATTAAAAAGTGGCGACAACATCGAGGTCAACGACGTGCTGAAAAATACTTAACACAAGGCTTAATCCATATGACTGAAGGGCGATGGAAAAAAGCGGAGCATGATTTTTGTAAGGCTGCACCGTATAGCCGCTCACCTCACGTCAATTATCTTTATGCTGCACGAGCAGCTCAAGAATTACATTCAATTGATCGTCGTGATGAATATTTGCGTCTTGCTTATAACCATAACCCCGATGCGAATATTGCTGTAGGCATTACACAAGCTGAATTACAGCTGAGTCAAGATCAAACTGAACAAGCCTTAGCTACTTTAAAGCACTTGCAGCACGAGCAACCTGATCAAATTCAGGTAAAGCAACTTCTGTTGGATACGTATACTGGACTTAATGATTGGCAGTCGGTTTTAACATTGATTCCATCGATAGAAAAAACCAGTCTTTATTCACGCGAACAAATTCAAGCAAGACAGCTTGATGCTTATGCTGGATTAATAAAAGAAGCAGGCAATCAAAATAACAAAGAAAAACTAGACTCAATCTGGATGAAAATTCCTCGTAAGTTACAGCAACACTTTTATCTTATCGAAGTTTATATCGAAGAACGTCTTAAATTTGATGATACAACAGATTGTGAATTGTTATTACGACAAGCATTGAAGCGACAGTGGGATAATATGCTTGTACGCTTATATGGCCTGGTTGTCGGCAATGATACTAATAAGCAATTAGCAGTAGCAGAATCCTGGCTGCAAAATCATGCGCGTGATGCTGTATTGTTATTGACCTTAGGTCGAATCTGCATGAGAAATAAGTTATGGGGTAAAGCGAGAGATTACTTACAAGAAAGTATAGATGTTAAAGCTATACCAGAGACTTATTATGAATTTGCAAAACTACAAGAATATGACGGTAACCGGGAAGAAGCTGCTTTGTGTTATGAAAAAGGTTTGGAACTTGCAACTGGTGTCAAAAGTTCGGGTATTCTTTAATTCGTTGCAAATTCAAACGAATCGGAAAATAAGCGATCTTTATTTAAACCCTGTTTAGGAAACGATTCTACAACGGCATTAACCATTGGCGGCGGACCACAGGCATAAATATCAAACCCAGATAAATCAGAATGATCTTCTAATACTGCTTCGTGCACAAAGCCTGTTTTCCCATTCCAGTTATTAAGCTTATCTGCTTCAGACAATACCGGTATGTAACTTATATGCGGATGTTCAATAGACCATTGTTTAACAATGCTATCAAAATATAAATCAGTTTTAGTCCGCGCGCCCCAATAAATATGTAAAGGACGTGTATCATTTTTTTCAAGTGCATGCTCAACTAAACTTTTAACTGGTGCAAAACCAGTGCCGCCGGCAATCATAATGATAGGCCTATCTGATTCTTGTAAAGTAAATTGTCCGAGTGGACCTTCTATGCGCAATAAGGCTTTATCTTTAAGGTCTTTAAATGCATATTCAGAAAAAAGACCGCCTTCATAATAACGAATATGGAGTTCTAATTTTTGATCTTCATGAGGCGGGTTAGCTAAGGAAAACGAACGGCGTTTCCCGTCTTTCATTAGAATATCGATATATTGTCCGGCAAGAAATTGCAGGCGCTCAGTTTTTGGTAGCTCAAGGACAAGACGAATCACGTCGTCATTTAATTTTTCACATGTGGTAACACGGCAAGGAAATTGTTTAAGCTTGATATCTGCTGATGTTTCGACCATACGTGCTTTTATGTCTAAATCACTCAATGCGTTTGCCTTACACAGCAGAACATATCCTTGTTTATGTTCTTTTTCAGAAAGGCCTTCAGGTAATTCACTGTTAGGGTATTCAATACTACCATTAAGAATCTCTGCTTTACATGAACCACAGGCGCCATTACGACAACCGTAAGGCAAGCTACACTCTTGGCGTAATGCGGCTTCAAGTATTGTTTCATCTTTTTCAACAATGAAATTAATATCTTGTTTTGTAAGTTGTACTTTGAATGACATAGAACTGAAATAGAAGTGAGATGGTTTATCTCACGATAGTATATTTATAGTAAGTTATTATTTGTTTGGAAGGCTTCGACTACTATTTAACCAGCGAAGCAACGGTTCCCATTGTTCGCGATCATAATATGTTTTCGATGGTGCTAATTCAAAAATACTTAAGCCATTCTCGGCTGCACGTATATAATTCTGGCTTGCACGTAACATTGTCATAAACGGTAACTTTTTTCCATTCGGTAATTTAATATGATTCAGATAATGTTCAAGTTTTGCTGCGGCCAGGGTATCTTCTCGCACACGATTAGCAACGGTAGCGATTTTAATTTTATTATTAATCGACCCTTTGAGTGAAAACAATTCATCAAGAAAACGCTCTGCTGCACGAATATCTATTGGAGAAGCAACAATTGGCATAATCATGGTTTGTGCTTGGCTAAGAAATTTACTTAATCGCTTATCAGTGACGCCTGCTGGGGTATCCATAATTAGAATTTCTGTGCCTTTGGGAATTTCCAGACTATCTTTTTTCAATACGGCGCAATTGATTGGCTCTCTTGATTCTGGTCTGACAGCAAGCCAGTCCTGACTAGAACCCTGTGGGTCGCAATCTGCCAGCGTTACTTTTTTGCCTTGCGTGGCAAAATAGCTCGCAATATTCGTTGCAACGGTGCTTTTCCCGCTACCACCTTTTGGATTTAAAACTAATATAGTACGCATAGTGATGGTGATATTAATTGATTTACGGCTAATCTCATACTAAAAGCAGCTATTAAGCACTCTTTTGAGCGATTAATTTGCGTAATAATGGCGTTAAAATCAACTGCATGGCAAAAACTTTCTTGCCCGCAGGAACAACAATAGTATCAGGGCTCGACATCATTGAGCCTTCAAGCATCTCAAGTAGATATCGAAAATCTACTTCGATCCTGTCTTGATTGCGAATATGGATAACGCTAAAACTCTCATCATTGGTAGGAACATAATCTGTTTCGAATGGATTAGAAGTGTCGATAGTTGGTACACGCTGGAAATTAATATCAGTTCGGGAAAATTGAGGTGTAATGTAATGCATATAATCATACATTCGGTCCAAAATTAGTTTGGTTGCATCGGCGGTTGAATAGCCTCTTATGGACCGATCTCTATGTATTTTTTGCATCCATTCCAGATTAATGATGGGAGTCACACCGATTAGTAAATCGACATGTTGCGCAAC
>JAJFKK010000182.1 GCA_021773245.1 Gammaproteobacteria bacterium
TCTGATACCAGAAGGTGCAACACCTTGGCTTGGTAAAATGGGTGAAGGTGTAGCTCCTGCTTTGGATAAACCAGGGATTTATTCCTATGTTTGTCTGCCACATATTGGTTTTGGTATGGTAGGTGTTATCGTTGTTGGTGATGTTTCTGCAGAAGATATTGCTGCTTATAAACAAAAGGCTATGGATACATTAGAAGGTCCTTTTCGTCGTTTGATTGGCAAGATTAATAAACTAAAACCGACCAAATAAATTACTTATTTATAACGGAAAGCCCGCTTTAATAAAGCGGGCTATTTTACAATTATGAAAAAAATTATTGCAATTTTATTAACAACACTATTATCTCAAACTATTTTTGCAGCAGATGAGGCGTTTCCTGATGCTGAGTATCTTAAAGTATGTGCTGATCCATATTTACTTCCAATGTCTAATAGTAAGGAAGAAGGATATGAGAATAAAATTGCAGAATTACTAGCCAAAAAGTTGGGGTTAAAATTGAAATATGAGTTTTTTCCACAACGTATGGGGTTTATACGCAATACGCTAAGAGCTGAGTCTGAAGAAGCCCCTGGTTATAAATGTGATCTTGTTATAAGCGCGCCATCTAATTTTGAATTAGCTGCTACAACAGAACCTTACTTTACTTCTACCTATGCTTTAGTTTATGTCAAGGGTAGAAAACTTGATTCCATCACTGAACCCTCAATGTTAAATAAATTTGCTAACGAAGATGGCAATGAAATTAAAATTGGAGTAACTGATCGCGGTCCGCAGCAACTTTGGATATTTTATAATAATTTAATAGGAACGATGGTTCAATATCAAGGCCAATCAGGTGATATAAAGAGTAATCCTGGCCAGAAAATGATAGAGGATGTTGCAAAGGGTAAAATAGATGCGACAATCGTTTGGGGACCAACAGCAGGATATTTCGCTAAGCAATTTGAAAAAGAAGGCATAGAACTTGTTCTTATACCGCTCAAGGATGATCCAGAAAAACCACAAATGCGTTTTAGTTATAGCTTTGCTATGGCTGTTCGATATGGTGAAAAAGAATGGAAAGAAAAAATTAATAGTCTGATTAAAGATAATAAGACTGAAATAGAAAATATATTAATGGACTACGGAGTTCCATTAGTTAAATAAATCGAGAGTGAATTATGAAATTAGTTTTTAATTTAATGTTAGTAACAAGTGTTTTTGTTAGCACTAATCTTGTAGCAGAAGAATCTACAAAAAGTAATATTGGTCCAATTACAGGTGGAGGAGAACCTTTAACTCAGGAAGAATTAGATAAAAGTATTGGACGATTCGGGGAAGTTGAAAAAATTCCTGAAGACTTCCAGTTTAATGAAGCTGAAGTTAAGTTATGGTTATCAGATCATTTAGCAAATATAGAAGAACCTTTGAGTTTGTATTATGAATTTGTTAAATCAGGCTCTTTGGAAGAAGGTTTTTCTGATTCAGTTTATCTAAAAATATTAGAGTTAAATGAAGATGGAACTAAAAATGCTGCTCTTGAATTTTTTACTGCAGATAGAAAGCAAGCAGTAACTCCCGATAATGTAACGAATATTGTTGGTAATCCTGCTTTAGGTATATTCATGCAAGGTGATGTTTATGAAATGGGTCGTTTAACACAAGGCCATTGGAGATACTTTCATAAAAAACTCAAAGTCTCGTTAAGAGAAGATGCTGTAATTGAACCAACCACATTCACTTTCAAAGGTAAAGAGTATAAAGGAGAAAAAGTGTTTTTCTCACCTTACCTAGATGACCCACGTCGTCGTGATTTTGAAAAGTATGCTGATAAATATTATGAGCTAATTTTCTCAGATGAAATTCCCGGTAGTCTCTACCAGATAACAACAATCATTCCAGATAAAAGCGAAGAAGCTAATAAAGAGCCATTAATAATGGAAACATTAACATTAATGGATGTGAAATAAGTATTCGTAATTAGAAGAGTCTTGCTAACTCAAGACTCTTTTATTTTCTATATATTTAGCGAAAGTAAATATTTGTTATTACCTGATTTTATCGTTTGCACGTGTTCCTTTATTTAATTTAACAGCACAAAATTTAAATTCAGGAATCTTGCCATGAGGGTCAAGGGCTTCATTAGTAATTAAGTTAGCCGCTGCTTCATTAAACGTAAATGGCATCATAACCACGCCTTCAAGCATATGTTCATCTGCACGGGTTGTCGCTGCAATTCTGCCTCGTCGTGATTCAATCACTAGTATATCGCCAGTCTTAAGATCAAATTTTTTCAGGTCTTTTGGATTAATCATAATACAAGGACCAGGCTCAAGTGCATCGAGAACACGTGAATGACGTGTCATGGTGCCTGTATGCCAATGCTCTAGCTGTCGCCCAGTAACAAAGACATAAGGGAATTCTTTATCAGGTAATTCAGCTGCTTCAATATATTCTGCTGGTACAAACCGCCCCTTACCATCATCAGTTGGGAAAACGCCATCTTTAAATATGATTGGTTCTCCACTGTCTCCTTCATTTTCTAGTGGGTAGGTCAAAGAGTCTTCTTGCTCAAGTCGGTCCCATGTCATGCCAGCCATACTTGGAACTGCTTTACGAATTTCTTCAAAGACATCTTCTGGGTCTTGATAATCCCAGTTAAGGCCAATTCGATTTGCTATTTCTTGTATTATCCACAGATCTTGTTTCGCATCTCCTGGCGGGTCAATTGCTTGGCGGCCCATTTGAACTCGTCTATCTGTATTAGTAAAGGTACCTGTTTTTTCAGGGAATGCACTGGCTGGTAATATGACATCTGCATAACTACAAGTCTCAGTAAAGAAAATATCTTGTACGACACAATGCTCTAAATTTGCCAGCGCTTCTCTTGCATGATTGAGGTTTGGGTCTGACATTGCTGGATTTTCACCCATAATGTATAAACCATTGAGATCACCGTCATGAATTGCATGCATGATCTCCACGACAGTTTTACCTGGATTAGGGTCAAGTTCTTGCCCCCATAATTCTTCAAATTTTGCTCTTATGTTCGGATCAGATACAGGTTGGTAATCCGGATAAACCATTGGGATTAAGCCTACATCAGAAGTACCTTGTACATTGTTTTGTCCACGTAATGGGTGTAAGCCAGTACTAGGTCTGCCGATTTGACCTGTCATTAATGCGAGAGAGATAAGACAACGCGCATTATCCGTACCGTGGATATGCTGTGATATACCCATACCCCAAAATATGATTGCTGTTTCTGCTGTTGCGTATAAACGAGCAACAGTTTTAATTGTTTCAGGCGGTATAGCACAAATAGGTGCGACTTCTTCAGGACTATATTTAGATACAGTTTCTTTTAAAGCTTCAAAACCGTCGGTGTGTTCATCGATAAACTTCTGATTGTGCAAATTTTCAGCAATAATCGTATGCATTATTGCATTTAATAATAATACATCTGTACCCGGTCTCAATTGTAATAAATGTTCTGCGTGTAAGTACATTTCAGAACCATAGGGCTCAATAAGTATGAGTTTACTACCACGGTCAGTTGCATTCTTTAAAAACGTGGCTGCGACTGGATGGTTATCATTAGGTCGCGAACCGATAACAATGATGACTTCAGCTTGAGAGCCATCAGCAACTTGATTTGAAACAGCACCGGAGCCAATAGTTTCCAGTAGCGCAGCAACAGATGATGCATGGCATAATCTTGTGCAATGATCTACGTTATTGGTTCCAAAACCAGTACGTACCAATTTTTGGACTAGGTAAGCTTCTTCATTACTGCCTTTGGCACATCCAAAACCAGCTAATGCTTGAGATCCTTTATTATCTCTTATACTTTTTAGACCATTAGCAGCAACATCCAAAGCTTCTTCCCAAGTAGCTTCTCTAAAGTATTTATGTACTTCAAGTGGGTCAATCAAAGCGGGCGTTTTTTCAGCGTTTTCACGACGAATCAAAGGTTTTGTCAGGCGATCTGGATGGTGGACATAGTCAAAACCATAACGTCCTTTAACACATAATCTGCTTTTATTTGCTGGGCCATCGCGACCATCTACATACTGGATATGATTGTTTTTAACATTATAAGTTAGTAAACAACCGACGCCACAATACATACAGACGGACTCAACTTTCTTATCAGGCTCGATTAAACCAACATTTTTTGCAGGCATAAGTGCACCTGTTGGACAGGCTTGTACACACTCGCCACAAGCTACACAGGTACTTTCACCCATCGGCTCGGCCATATCAAAAATGATCTCAGCATGCTTGCCTCGAAATGCCATGCCAATGACATCGTTTACTTGTTCTTCACGACAAGCACGAACACAACGTGTGCATTGAATACAGGCATCAAGGTTTACAGCAATAGCAGGGTGAGATAGATCTGAACCTGGTTGTTCGCGTTGTTCAAAACGAGGATTATAAACATTGAGCTTTTCGCTCCAATAATCCAGTTCTGAATTTAATTTATAAGGTGACTTTGCTTGTTGTGGCATGTCTGAAAGTAGTAATTCCAACACCATCTTTTGTGAATGTGAGGCGCGTTCATTATTACTTTCAACTTTCATACCTTCTGTCGGTTGGCGACAACATGAAGGCGCTAAAACACGTTCACCATCAATCTCAACCATACAAGCTCGACAGTTACCATCTGGACGATAGCCTTCTTTATAACAAAGATGCGGAATTTCAACATCATTTCGCTTTGCTGCTTGAAGTATAGTTTCGTCACCATAGGCTTCGACTTTCTCTCCATTCAAACTAAATGAAGTCACTTTTTCATTCATAACCTTGGGATTGGCAGCCATTAATTGAATTCCTCTGGAAAGTATTTAATTGCACAACGTAATGGGTTTGGTGCAGCTTGTCCTAGCCCACAGATAGAAGCATCTTCCATAGCTTTTGCTAGTTCTTCGAGTAGAGGTTCATCCCATTCTTCTTTTTCCATTAGTTTTGCAGCTTTTGCTGTGCCAGCACGACAAGGCGTACATTGCCCACAGGATTCATCTTCAAAAAAGCGCATAGCATTGAGAGCCATTTCTTTTGCGCTGTCTTTATCCGATAAAACAACAATTGCTGCAGACCCGATAAAGCAGCCATGAGGTTGTAAAGTATCAAAGTCAAGAGGGATATTTCCTAATGAGGCCGGTAAAATACCGCCAGAGGCACCCCCTGGAAAATAGCCGTAAAATTCATGATCAGGCAGCATGCCATCACAATATTCATCGATTAATTCCTGCATCGTTATACCTGCAGGCGCAAGATGAACCCCAGGTTTTTTTACTCGTCCGCTTACTGAGAACGAACGTAAACCTTTTCTCTCATGTCGACCATGCTTCGTGAACCATTCCGGACCATTTTCGATGATGTCGCGAATCCAGTGCATGCTTTCCATATTTTGCTCGAGAGTAGGGTGACCAAACAAACCAACCTGAGCGACATAAGGTGGTCTTAATCTTGGCATGCCACGTTTACCTTCAATAGATTCTATCATGGCGGATTCTTCACCACAGATATAGGCACCGGCACCACGTCGTAAATGTATCTCTGGTAATTCACATGGTGGGTTTTGCTTGAGTAATTCTAGTTCATGTTCCAACATCTTGCGGCATCCCGCATATTCATCACGTAAATAGATGTATATTTTATCTGCGTCAACAGCCCAAAGGGCAATTAATGTACCTTCAATGAAGCGATGAGGATCATGTTCAAGGTAAACGCGATCTTTAAAGGTGCCAGGCTCGCCTTCATCAATATTAATCGCTACCATTTTTGGTTTTGATTGTTCACTTAATATGCGCCATTTACGACCTGTTGGAAACCCTGCTCCACCAAGACCACGTAAATTCGAATTTTCTAAAGTGGAAATAATATCTGCTTGCTTGTGCTTACCTTGCTCACAATCGATTAATGTTTGATAACCACCATCTTTTCTGTAATCGTCATAACTTATGTTGTTAGGCTCTGCTGCTTCTAAATCATTATTTTCTATTGCTGTTTTTATTTTAGTGGGATCCGCAGATTCAATGGGGTTAGTTCCAACAACTGCTACAGGAGCAGCGTTACATCGACCTACACAAGGTACGGCTTGTATACGTACATCATCTAAATTCTCAGACTTAAGTTGCTGTATTAATTCTTTAGCACCGAACATTTCGCAGGTAAGCGACTCACAAACTCGGACAGTTTTTTTCGGAGGCGCTAATTCGTTTGCTTTAAGTACGTCAAAGTGGTGATAAAAAGTTGCTGTTTCATAAACTTCAGCCATTGGCAGTTGCATTTCTATAGAAAGCGCAAGAATATGGCTATTAGAAATACAATGATAATGATCTTGTATTTTATGGAGATGCTCGATCAACATGTCACGTGTACGAGGGGCATCGCCGAGAAGTTGTTTTACTTCACCGAGTGATTTATGGGGGGTTGTACGACCTTGAACACGGCCTTTCTTACCACGAGTTCGTTTCATTTATTATCGCTTAGTCATAGTTTGTAAAATTAAAATTTCACCCTTGCCATTACGTGCTAAATCACCTGAAAAACGGTGGGCAATAGGGCCGTATTTACTAAAAAATAAAAACTCATCATCAATATTAGACAATTGAGTGAAGAGTAAACGTAAAAATTGCATTTTCAGATTACCGCAACTTTTAAATGTTGCTGAAATATGTGACGGTTTTTTTGCAAGTATAACTGTACCGCGACGCATACCTTCACCAGAATGCTTGCCTACTTTATCTAATGCGATAATTGTTCCAGCGTGTATACGACTGCCACAATAAGCACCGGATTTTCCTTGAATAATAATGATACCACGACGCATGCGATCTCCGACACGATCACCCGCATCACCAGTAATATTAATTAGACCGTTAGTCATACCAAACGCGTCTCCCGGTAAACCGGCACCAGTATAATCTCCTACATTGCCCCTAACATTGATGCGTCCACCCGACATTCCCGTCCCTGACCAGGAACCGGCATTACCAACAACAGTAACTTCTCCATTCTTCATGGATTGACCAAGAAAATCTCCAACATCACCTTTCACAGTAATGCTGCCAGTACTCATCTCTTTGCCGACACAAATTAATTGTTCACAACTCTTGTTTATAACAATGGTATTTTTAATATTACCTTTTACAGTAAAAAGTGACTCAACTTTGACGGTTTCTTTACCATAGACAAGACCTAGTTTTTTTATTTTTTCAAGCGTTAAGTCTTGAAGCTTGTCTGGTATTAATGGAGACATATCCAAAGTGAATTTTGGTCGAGACTTTAAAGTAAATGTTAAGGCGCTCATTTCAGTAACTTCCTTAAATGAAACAGATGCGGACCAAGATTACCACCATAATTTCCAGCACTAATACTGCAAATACCTTTTGCTGAACCAAAAGAACAAGCGGCTCTTATTCCAACGCGCATAGCTTGATTAATCAACTCTTCATCTAAACCATCAATGACAATTTCCAATACAGAACCAACCTCATCACCTAATTCAGACTTAACTTGTCCTTTAAGAGTAGGGCAATAAGCTTCATTCGTCGAAGCAGTTAAAAAAGGATATTTGGAACCGACTTTTGAACCCGAACCAACAACACCTCCGGGGAACGCAGTAATGACACCTGATATTTTTTGAATTTCATTAACGGCTTTTTCACATGCAGTTAGGCCTTGACGGGCAGTCTTTGCCAGTACAAGGAAGTTGCCACCGCCAATTGCTTTAGTGACACCAGTCGTGTCTTCGCATATGAATTCACCATGCATTACTGGAATTCGCCAAAAGCGCTTGCCATTCATGGTTTTCGATATTTGAAAGCCATCACCAAAAAATCTAAGGCTTTTTCCCATCGACACTTTTTTCTCACTATCTAAGCCGGAAAAACAAGCGGTCGTAGCTGTTGTCATAACTGATTGGCCAACGCGTGTAGGAATGTGTTTTTCAAGTTCTTTAATTGACATGGCAAATATCATGACAGAAATTCCTGGACGTCCGTCAGGTGTTTCTGAAGGTTTTAGTTCGCGTTCTATATCTGCTTCAATACCACAAGCAATGACAGAAGAAGCAAAGCCACGGATTGCATTTGCAGCTTGATAAGCCCACTTCAAATTCATTGCCGTGATAATGATACGTGTCGCCTTCATTGGAAAGGCTTCCGCGAATGTATCTACTATTTCTACGCCGTTAATTTTCATGAATATATTTACATGCAAGGTTGAACGATAATTTTTCCATTACCGTGTTCAACAATTTCATCATCATCGATTTTGAAGTTGCCAAGACTCATTGTCTGATACTTATCGAAATAATTTTTAAGTGACTTTTCTATTCCTCTATCAAATTCAGGCCTTAGTGTATGAGTTGCACCCTGAACTACTTTAACAATTTTTCCATTGCGTACGATTAGCTCACCATCTTTAAAAACATAATCAGGTTTGCTAAACATTTTTTCTTTGTCTTTTTTCTCAGTATAAACAGTGATGTCTGCAACTGCACCTGAACCAAGATGACCACGATTTTTTAAACCAAGACTTCTTGCTGGTGCCGCTCTAGTCATAATAGCAATTTCGTATAAGGAATATTCTCTATCTATACTGGATAGTATGCTCGCATTTGCAGATTCCTTATTGATGGTAGAAAGCATATCGTTTCTAAAGCTTCGATCCATTAGTAGACGAATCAGATGTGGGTAGCTGGTAAATGGCGCACCATTAGGATGATCGGTCGTAAGAAAAATTCTCCATGGATCATCAACTAATAAAAATAACTCAAGACCTATAGCCCATTGCAATGCATTTACAAAATTTTTGTCGCGATATTTAAAAGGAACAACACCGCAGCCAGCGTCACACTCAATATCCATAACGACCCATTTCTTTGGGTGTGCATGCCAATGTCCAGCATATTGTCGCATTGAGTCGCCAGAAGCAGTGACCGTCTGACCGAATAAAATTTGGCCAACATCAATTGAAATATTTGGGTTTTTGTTAACGGCTTCAGCTATTTCAGCAGCGCCAGATGAAAATTTCTTATCACCTTCAGTTCCGTAACTATGAAACTGTATATGGGTAATATGCATTCGCATGCCTTCAGCGGCACGAATTGTTTCAAGTGTGGTTTCAACATTACCAGGAACACCAAGGTTGCAGCCATGAACATGCAAAGGATGGGGTATACCTAGTTCAGTAACAGCTCTAGCCAGAGCAATAAGTATGTCTCGTGGAGACACGCCGTAGTATTCATTTTGTTCATCGAGGTCAAGTTGTCGCTGATTAAATTTAAAAGCACTAATGCCACCTGGATTAACAACTTTAATTCCCAGCGCCTGAGTTGCATTAATGATCCAACCAACATAGTCGCTAATAGCGGCCTGATCTTTTTTTGATGCTAGCATACGTAGAAAGAAATCATCGCTACCAATCATGGCATAGGCACCTTTATCAACCATAGGTGTGTCAGCCATTTCCATATGAGCCTGGCGTGCGTTGGCAGGCAACATTGCAGGCTCGAAACAGGCGGTATAACCCATTTCAGCATAACGGTAACCTGCTGTTAATGTAGATGGTGCAGCATAGCCACAGCCAGAACGCGTTAATTCAGTTTTGCTAACCAAATCAGCCGCATGATCTTCAGGTAACATCATGCGGGCGATATTAACTTTACCGCCGCCAATATGAGTATGAAGGTCAATAGCGCCAGCCATAATGATCTTGCCTTTCATATCATAAGTTTGATCTATCTTCACATTGCTAGATGGCTTGCGAGTAATGTAGCCATCGCGAATATAAATATCACGATACTCCCCGTTAATTCCGTGAACAGGATCGTAGACTTTGCCATTTGTTAATTTTGTATACATTAGTGTCTGCCTACATCCTTTCTATTACTTGTCTGATAATTGAATGAACACTGGAATAAGGTGATTGTCGAACCTTCTTTAATGGTAATGATACAACGCTATCAGTACGAATTATTTGTCCAGTATGATCTATGCCTGGAGTTGAGACAGGAATAAAAACTTCAGGTTTAAAATTCAATTTAGTGTCTTCTTTTCCCAACACAATAGTAGGGATAGACGCATGAGGTGTATGAATATCTGAATTAAAACTGGATATCCAAAGTAGCGAATCAACTTCTTTCTTTTTTAATACATTATGCGTTGAGTAACGATGTGCATCATAGTCTGGATAACCTTTGTCAAAATTTACACGTAATGGATAGCCGCTTTGCCAGGCACAAACACCCATAGCAGACATAGCGCCATCATTACCACCTAAAGAAAAGCCAGCGAAACGTGTAAAACGAGTCAAGTATTTAACCGTTTCACAAAAATTTTGAATAGTGAGTTCAGCATGAGGAATATCAAGTTCACCAGGTGCCCATACTATGACACCATATTTAGCAGCCTTCATCTTTTCGGCTAAAATTTGCAAAGTTTTAATTTTAACGCCGGCGACTTCTTTTACATCAAGAACAGCTCCGCTTACTAATGCATGCAGACTTGAAATGATTTCACCAATTTGTTCAGTTTCACAATTCAAGACAGTAGGGCGTTTGCCATTAGGGTTAACACCAGATTTGGTATTGAGCTTGTTACCAATGTATACGATTTCTCGGTCATCATTTTTTAGTTTGAACATAGACTGCTCATTCCAAATGACACGTTCGTAAAAACGAGGGAAATTAGTAGCGTCAGTTCCGGCCATAATAATCAAATCCGCTCGGTTTTTGATTTCAGCCATGGTTGTCATCATCCAACCAAGATCTTGAAGGACTAATGTATTACGTATCAGAGCATCGCCATGCATATGATCTAGAATCGCCCCGGTTTTATCAGCAAGTTCCATAACGCTTCGCATACCGGAAACATCTGTACCTAAACCAGCAATTAAAGGTGTATGTGAATTTTTTAGTATATTGCAGGCAGAATCAATTGCATCGTCAAGAGGGACATCTTTACCTTTTATCTTCGCAGAAGTTTCAGGGAGTTCTTCTTGAAATAAAGCAATAGCTTTAGGGCATCCGTTTTCGATAACTTTTAATTTATCGTTTTTGTTTTCAATAACAAGATCATCACACAGGATCCCGCAAAACGGACATGGAACATCCTTGGTCATTGCAGCAGTGATGGTTGACTTCTTATCCAAAGATAATTCCTTTAATTTTCAGTAAATTATTATTATTTCGTTGCAAATTGCGACGCAACAATATTGTTTTGCGCCGACCTTGTCAATAACTTATATAGTAGTACTTTTGAGAAAGTATTCTTTGAAAAAAGCTAAGCTGGATAAGGGAATAAAGGAACAATTCCTAACTATCAATTACCGATAACATTTCATCAACATAGGTAAATTTCTCACGAGGTTTTCCTTTCGGATCCCCGACTTCAATCTCTTTTGCATCGACCTTCTTCCAATCGTCAAAATTGACATATCGAATATTCTTTTTATTTAAGATCGAATAAATCTCTTCTGCGCCAGCTTTATTCGTTTTGTCAGCCAGTTTTTCTAGATCTTCCAGTAAACATTGTACGGTTTCCACGCTACAGGCACGGTTCGTTCCAATAATGCCGCTAGGGCCACGTTTTATCCAGCCTGCTGCATAGAGTTTAGGAATAATATTGCCATCATTATCTGTAATTCTGCCATTTTCGTTGGGTATTGTTCCCCAACTTTCATGAAAAGGAACGCCAGCGATAGGAACGCCTCGATATCCTATGCTGCGAAATAAAATTCCCGTTTCAAGTTCGATAGTTTCACCTGTGCCTCTGGCAGATTGTTTAAAGGCCTCACCTGAGAGTTGATTCTTCTCTAGAATAATCTTTTCAAGTTTTGTTTCTCCAATAAGTTCTTTGGGACCCATGAGAAAATTAAAATAACAGTTTCTGGATTTTGCCGGGTCGACTTCACGTTTGGAAAATTCGCAAAATTGCTCATAGATTTTTTTGCTGGCAATGTTACTTTTTTCTTGTAGTTCAGCTTCGCTTTCCGAGTTGAGGAGCATATCTTCTTCTCGAACAATAGAATTACAATCAGAAAGCTCACCAAATTCACGTAATTCTTTAGGTGTAAATTTTGCTTGTGCCGGACCGCGCCGACCGATGACATGAATTTCTTTTATTTTGCTTTCTGCCAAGGTATCCAAGGCATGTTGAGCAATATCGGTGTGTTTTAATTCATCAACAGTTTTAGCCAATATACGACTTACATCTGCTGCAACGTTGCCTTGACCAATAATTACAGCAACTTCATGTGAAAGGTCGAACTCACGATCTCTGTAATCAGGATGACCATTATACCAACCGACAAATTCAGTTGCGGTATAACTTCCATTTAAATCTTCACCTGGCACGCCAAGCTTTCTATCGGTTTCAGCTCCAGAAGTTATAATAACAGCGTGATGAGATTGGCACAGTTCCTCTATCGTTATATCTGTACCGACATTTACATTGGCTATTAAATTAAAATCCGGAGAGTCAGCTGTTTTTTGGTATAAAGCTATCACTTGTTTTAACTTTTGATGGTCAGGAGCAACACCACTTCTGACAAGTCCATAAGGAGAAGGAAGGCGTTCCAGAGTATCAACTTTTACATTAACTTCGGATTTGATTAATGCTTCAGCTGCGTAAAAACCACTGGGACCACTACCGACGATTGCAACCAGTAAAGGGTTCTCTTCTGTGCCAAGCGTGCTCATAATATTTAGAATTATTTATTAGGAGTTTTAGTTAGAATCCAAGGGCTGCTTTACGTTCTTCAGCGCCAGGTAGTGGTTCCATTTGTTCTTCACAAACAGGAAGGTCAGGTGCTTTTTCGGCATTGATCTCAATCCACTGTTCTTGATCTTCTGGAATATCATCACCCTCAAAAATTGCTTGTACAGGACATTCTGGAATACAAGCACTGCAATCAATACATGTATCTGGGTCGATGTATAACATTTCATCGTCATAATGAAAGCATGCAACCGGACAAACTGTCACACAGTCCGTAAATCGGCAGTTTTTACAATTTTCAGTTACGATTGTAGTCATCGTTTTCTCCTCAGCCTAATAGGCAATTACTCTGGTGATATTATTATTTTCCCGTGTATAAAAGAATTTCCCCACGGTTTAACTCTATAGAATCTCCGCACCAACGCTCATAGGTTCCATTGAGGAATGTTTCATTGATATTGAGTCCTAAAGATTTTAAATATTTATAATAATGTCTAATAAAAGAAGGTTGATAATGGCAGCTTTGACTAAAGGTCGGAATCATTTCAGCGTTGTGTTGGCTAAGAATAGTGCCGCGTTTCATTCCAGCGCCAGTTCTAATGCCCATTTCGCCTAATACAATAATGGTTCCCGCAAGCATATTGACGCCAGTGAAGTCGCCTGAATTGCCACCTACTACAATTAAGCCTCGTCGCATGACGTGACCTGTTTCATTTTTTACATTGCCATGAACAATAATTTCACCACCTTGCATACCGATAGTGCTGCCACGATAACCACTGCCTACCATATGCCCAGCATCACCTTTAACAGTAATTTTGCCACCCAACATTTCAGGGCCAAGCCAATCGTTAGCATTACCGTTAATCAGAATTTCGCCACCACTCATAACAGCACCGGTATGAACGCCGACGCCGCCTTCAATGGTTATTTTGCCAAATGACATGACAGAACCGATATGCTTTATCTTGTCACAATCGCCTTCAACAATAATTTCACCATCAAATTCACCAGAACAATCAAAAAAATCACCTAAAGGTACCTGACGGTTACCATGGAAGACT
>JAJFKK010000183.1 GCA_021773245.1 Gammaproteobacteria bacterium
GCGCCCTCACCAATCATACGAACAAACTTATAACCAATATCAAGGCTTGTATCGGGGACAGCATCTTTCTTATGAACTTTTTTAATGATTCTTGTTGCATCATCAATTTCTTTATTAAGTGAAGCATCAGATCGTTTTGCAAATTCTGTTGCTTCAGCAACCATTTCCGCAATACGTTTAGGTTTAATATCAACCTTATTAATATAATCAGCAGCGCCTAACTTGATTGATTTAACAGCGATATATTCGTCGCCTTCTGCGGTGAGAACAATGGTAGGAGGGAATCCGGGTTTATTTTTAAATTCTTTTAACCATTCCAAGCCATCTTCATGAGGACCGAGCTTATAGTCCAAAAACAAAATATCATACTCAGACCAGTTATAGTTTTCAGGTGGTTTACCAAGCTTATCAAAGTCATATTCAACTATTTCGACATCTTTTAGCTCCTTATTAAGATATAACCTTAATAAAGCTCTGAAATCACTAGAATCGTCGATGATTAATATTTTCATACTGGGATGAACTTAACTTTAAGAAATTACTTAAGTGTATGCAAAAAATACATTCAATTCAATAGATTATAGGCAATAAATCAAGTTGATTCTTGGAAAACCTATACAAAAAGTGCAAATTATTAACGATTAAACTTACCAAACTTAAGCATCACCGTTGGCATAATCAACAAGTTCAGGATAGTTGAAGAAGCTAAGCCACCAATAATAATCGCTGCCATCGGTCCCATTATTTCTCTGCCTGGATTATCGCTATCTATAGCAATAGGTAACATAGCTAATGCTGTGACTAATGCTGTCATTAATATCGATGGCAATCTTTCTTGGGCACCTTGAATAGCAACGTCCAAGTTCCAGGTTAGCCCTTCTTTCTGAACTAAATATTGATAATGTGAAGCCAACATAATGGAATTACGAATCGTAATACCAAAAAGTGTAACAAAGCCAACTAAAGAACCGACAGATAAACTTCCCCCGGTAATTAATACCGCTATTACTCCACCAACTAATGCAAAAGGTAAGTTAATCAACATGAGCAATACATTTCTAAAGTTACCGATAGCAATGTAAATCAACATCATCACAATAGCCATCACCAGTAATGATAATATTAACAACTCTTCTTTTGCCTTTGCTTGCTCTATAGCAGCACCAGTAAATTCAGGATAGATTTCTGCATTAAACTTAACTTTTTCTAAAACAGTTTCTTCAAGCTCTTGCATGAAGCCGACAATATCACGACCAACGACACTACTCGTAATACTCTGCAAACGTTGCCCATTTTGATGAAGAATATTATAACGTCCGCTCTGCTGTCTTATATCCGCAAACTGTTCTAACGGTAACAATAAACCTCCCGTCGTTTTAATTGGAAGTTGTCGTACATTTTCAATAACTTGTCGATTCTCTTCGGCTAAGATAACAGTGACATCAAAAATTCTATTTTCTTCTTGATATTTTGCAACGGACAAACCTTCAAAAGCAGTTTTTAAACTATTAACGATTTCTAATGGAGCCAAGCCATGTTCTTTGAGTTTTTCTAAATTTAATGAAACTTGTAACAACGGTGTTTCTGAAGATGATTGAACTAATACACCACTGGCACCTTCAATCGTTTTCATTACTTCTGCTACTTCCGTTGCTTTTCTATCAAGCGCATCAAGATCGTTACCATAAACATTAACTACGACAGGTGTAGTATAGCCAGAAATTGTTTCATGAATTCTTTCAGACAAAAAATTATGCGCTTCAAATCGTAACCCTGGAAATTCACCAAGTGTATCGCGAATTTCATCTAGTACTTCTTGTTGTTCTGAACCACTTAAACTACCGTCTAAATCAACTTCATATTCGCTATAATGACTACCAAATGTATCAGCGCCACGTTCTGCCCTACCAGACCAGACAGAAACAGAAGTCACACCCGGAATTTCAAGAAATAATTTTGTAATTTGATTACCTACACGAACTGATTCTTGTAATGATGTACCGGAAATACTGGAAGTATGAACTATATAGTGACCTTCACGAAGGTTAGGAATAAATTGACCTCCAACGCCTGGCAATACAGAAAGACCTGCTATACAAAATAGTGTTGTCGCAATTAATACTAAATAAGGTGATTGCGATATTAAAGTCAGCGTTCTTGCATAGAGTGGTTGTAATAAATTAATCAACGGTGGCTCTATGTTTTTCAACTTATCTTTTGCCAAAAAGATGTAACAAAGTGCAGGTGTAACAGTCAATGCTACTAATAACGACATCATGATTGATAATATATAAGCCATTCCTAAAGGCTCGAACAGCCGACCTGTTATACCGGTAAGATGTAATAGTGGCACGAACACTAAGGCAACAATAAAACTCGCATAAACTACTGAGCCACGTACTTCCATTGATGCGTTATAAACAACTTCTTTCATTGGTAAAGGATTGGCTAATAATTTATTTTGGCGCAAACGTCTAAATATATTTTCAGTATCAATGATTGCATCATCAACCACTTCACCCAAAGCGATCGCTAAACCACCAATCACCATGATATTAAGATTCACACCCATTTCTAACAATATCAAGATAGCTGTTAGTAATGATAATGGAATGGCCATAACAGATATAAACGCTGTTCTGAAATTAAATAAGAAGCCGGCTAATACCAAAATCACAAATAACCCACCGACAAGGAGATGACCGGTAATACTAGTAACAGAACGTTCAATATAATTTGCCGGCCTAAATAAAGTTGGATAAAGATCAATATCATTTTCAGCAAATATTTTATCGAGCCCTTTTATCGCATCTTCAACTGCATTCGAAACATTTAGAGTATTAGCGCCATACTGCCCAATCACCATTAGCACAACACCTTCTTCACCCATTACTGAACCTTTTCCAAAAGCAGGCTCGGCACCGTAATTAATGGTCGCAACATCACCTAACGTAATACTTACTCCATCAACATGCTTAACAACAACTTGCTCCAGTTCATCTTTTTTCTCAGGCAAACCTGTAACGCTTAGTGTTAAACGCTGATTATTATTTTCAATAAAACCTGCGCCAAAAATTCCCGTCGCTTTTGTTGCTGCTTCCGAAATCTCATTAATACCCAGGCCGTATTCCCTTAACTTATTTTCATCTATTTGGATCTGTAACTGTTTTACTTCGCCTCCGAAAACATTTACATCGGCAACACCAGGAACACTTAAAATAGTAGGAACAAGATTCCAATCAACCACACTGCGTAATTCCATCAAGCTCTTACTCGATGATGTTACGCCCATAGTCAAAATGGTCGCAGATGATGAAGCCATAGGTACTGGCACAGCTGGCCCGACACCCTCCGGTAATAAATTTGTCAAACCGGCGAGTCTTTCTGAAACTAATTGTCGATTGCGATAAATATCTGTCTCTTCGTCAAAATAGATATTAACGACCGATAACCCTTGAATGGATTCAGAGCGTACATGATCAATACCGATTAACCCTGACAATGCTGTTTCAATTGGTCGTGTTACAAGAATTTCAACTTGTTCAGTTGAATAGCCAGGCGCTTCTGTTTGAACAACAATTAAATTTGGTGAAAACTCCGGAAAAATATCGAGACCGGCTCTAGATAAACGATAGACACTATAGATCATTAACAACGTCGCTAACGCAATCACGACTCCGCGAAAATTAATAGCAAATCTAACTAGAACAGCAAGCATAATTAAATAATCATCCCAAAATCATTAAGAGGTATAAGTGTGCTTCACGGATGATTAGTTTTTTCTCAGACGAGGCAAAAATGCGCGCAGGAGAGAAGTTTATGTTAAATAAATGACGAACCGAGCACATTTTTAACGACGTATGAGGAAAAAATAACATTCGTGAAGTACGCTTAGTTAGTCGTCGTCTTCATCGGGTATGGCCCACTTAAACTCTTCCGACAATAATGTTTGTCCACCTTGGGTGACAACCAAGTCGTCACTGACAAGGTGCTCATCTTCCAATAACCATCCTTCATTGATCTTTCGGCCATTTCCTAATGGTTTACGTATGAAAAGCGATTCATCTCGCTTTAAATATATCCAAGGTTCATTGGCATACCAAATAACTGCACTTTCAGGAATAAACAAGCCTTCAATATCATCCGAATTCTCATCAATCCATGCAAACAATTTCATTCCTGTTCTTATTTTTTTAGATTCAAGCAAATAAAGATAACTCTCACCATACAAAGGATTACTTACGTGATTAGCGTCATCAAGATATGATGCCATCATAGCTAATTCTCTTTTCCTAGAATGACTAATAAACACACTTTGGTTTTGATAATCCAATGATTTATTTTTTTGCAATGACAATAAAATAAGTTTCTTTTCATTAGTTGCTAATGAGTCAAAGTCCGAACGCATATTTTCATCAAACAGAAAACTCGCTATCTTCTCGCCCCATGATGATCTAGCTTTATATTTAATACTGGCTAAATGAGTATTAACTGCTCTTAGTTGTGAGGATTTAAGATCTCTATCTGCACGACTTTTATCTAAATCGCGAGCAGAAATGCTTTTCGCTTTATGTAACGCTTCTGAACGTTGCAAAATTTTATTGTGATTATTTAAATCACTAACAAGTATATTCTGTTCAGCTAATACTCTTTCAAACTCATTTTTTAAAGACACCAATACTGAAACATCAATAACTTCCGCATACGCTATTGCTTCTGGCTTAAAAAACATACGCTCTACTTGCTCAGATTTAATACCAGATGCAATTATAATTTCTTCATCAAGTTGCAACGCTTTAAAACCATCGACAACAATAACGATGTTTTTCTCATCTTCATCTTCATCCTCATCGCTTTCTTCTCCATTTTCAATCAATTCACTAACTAAATCACTTCGCATGTCAGCGCTTTGAAAGTATAAAAATGTCACTAAACAAATAGTAATCAAAACCAGAAAAAGCTTAATCAATAAATTCATTAGTTTCTTTCTCTTTCTATGTAAGTTAACCATGATGAAACAATCTTATTTATTTCTGAACCAAAGTGTGGTGTTTGCAATAAGTGTTCAATTTCATGCATCGCATCAATAGCATTATTATAAATTTCTATTTGTGTCTGCTTGGCTTTATAGAATTCCATCCTGTTTCTCAATAGTGCTACATTATCAATACCACCAATTTCAATTTGAGCATTAATTTCTTGCGCTCTTTGCTCTATTGACTCAATAATTTCATCGCTAATAGCAAGCGTTGCTTTATGTCTCAATACCGATTTATGCCTCATATACAATAAACTTAATAAGTTTTTCTGTAACACTACGACTTCTTGTTGTTTTATTTTTCTTTCTTCAAGCGCATTCAATATCTTTAAGTTTTGTTCTGTATTTTTAAATAACGGCAAAACCCATGATGCACCTAATGCCCATATATTATCTGACTGGTCAAAAATAAACCCTGGCGATAGAACGATATCTGGATACTGACTCTCAATTTCCAATCTCAATTCTGCTTCTGATTGAGCATAGTTATTTAGTATCATAGCGATTCCCAGATGATTATCTAATAACATTGATTGCAAATTGGAAACATCAGCTTCGATTATATCTGGATCCTGATAAAGGTTTTTAGCTAAAGATAAAGGGTGGACATATTCTATTTCGATTGAATCATATTCAGAGTGAGAAAGATTGGACAATGCTAATAAGTCATCTTTATTTTCTTGTAAAATATTTTCTTGTAAAGTCAATTGAAATTGACGCTGTTGCAATTCAAGTTTTATCGTGCTGATTTCAAATTGGCTCGCCGCACCTAATTCATATTTTTTTTCTAGTTGCTCTAATAACTCACTAAGAACATTAATTTCATTTTCAATTTCCGTGATTTTAGTTTTTGTAACAATATAGGCATGATAGTGTTCTTCAAGCCGTCCATGCTGTTCAAATGCCAATTTAGTTATAGCCAATTCTGCATTCAATAAATCAACATTTGCTCTTGCTAGTCTGGCTTCGCGTTTACCCTTTCTTTCATAAATAAAGCTAAGCACAGCACCAATCGTCCATTCAGACTGTCCGCCAGATGTATCACTATGATGTTCAAAGGGAATCGAAAATTCAGGATTAATTTTATAGTCAGCATGCTTAGCAGCAACTTGTGTTTTTTTCCATTTGCTATAGGCAACCTGCATTTCAGGATCGTAATATAAGCTGGTTAAATACAGGCGCTCTATTGAAAAGACATTG
>JAJFKK010000020.1 GCA_021773245.1 Gammaproteobacteria bacterium
GCACTCACAACATCCACAATTTGTACAAACTGGTGAATAAATAATATCGCAATAAATCCTGTAACAAGATTAAAAATCATGTGTGCCCCGGCAAGTCTCTTGCCTTGAATATTGGCGCTCAATGAACCAATGATGGCGGTAATGGTGGTGCCGACATTTGCTCCGATGGCAAGTGCCAATCCATTCTCATACGAGATCTGTTGTGCCGCCAAGGCGGTAATGATTAATACCAGTGTTGCATGACTTGATTGCATAACAACTGTCGCGAAGATACCGATGCCGGTATATATGAACAGACCGCGGTAACCAGGAATAGCAAATGCAGAAAGATCGATGGTGTCCTTAAAAGCTTCGAAGCCTTCTTTCATATAATGAATTCCAAGAAACAAGAATCCAAGACCTGCCAAAATATAACCTATGCCATTCAATGCCTTCGATTTTTGAAAGATCAACAAAACACCAAAGACCAACATCGGCATAGCATAAGCAGATATCTTTACTTTCAAACCAAACCCGGCGACTAGCCAGGCGCCAGTGGTTGTGCCGAGGTTTGCTCCGAAAATAATACCGATGCCTGCAGCCAGACCAATCAGTCCCGCACTTAGAAATGAAATGGTGATAACCGAGACAAGAGAACTTGATTGGAGAATTGTTGTGGACATGACACCAAAACCCAAACTCTTCCATAACGATCCGGTTGTATGACGCAGTATTTTTTCAAGAGCGCCACCGGTAAATGCTCTAAATCCTTGCTCAAGTGACAACATACCAAACAAGAAAATTGCGACACCCGCAGCAATTTGTTTGAAATCAGGGCTTATCCAGAATCCATAAGCAAGTACTATGAAGATTGATGGAAGAAGTGTTTTTTTTAACATTTAAAATCTGATTCAAAAAAATAATCGCAATGTATAAAAAAATATTACAGCAAGCACTGCACCCGCGGGGATAGTAATCACCCAGGAAACGACAACATCCCGAATGGTTCCCATGTTAACTGCACCAATACCACGTGCGAGCCCAACACCAAGTACGGCACCAACAAGCGTATGGGTTGTCGAAATTGGTAATCCTAGTTTAGTCGCGATAACAATCGTTGTTGCTGCACCAAACTCTGCACTAAATCCACGCGTCGGTGTCAGATGGGTAATTTTTCGACCAATAGTCTCCATCACCCGCCAACCCCAAGTTGCCAAACCGACAACTATACCGACACCGCCTAGGGCTAATACCCAGAGTGGGACTGGCGCCTTAGCTGCAATACTTTCTCCGCCGGCCATCGCAACTGATAACACCGCTGACATCGGACCAATCGCATTGGCGACATCATTCGCACCATGAGCAAAGGCAACAAAACAGGCACTCAGTATTTGCAGGTAAATAAACAACTTCTCAACCTGTTGATACTCGGTACTGTTGGTATGAAAATCATAACGACGCTGCGACTCCCAGCGTAAGCGTCTTACTTCATCGAGCGTATCCGAAATATCGGCCTTCATATGGCCTGGTGCTGTTGAATACACCTTTTCCAGATGTTTCGTCGCTTTTTCCAGTGACTTAACAACATTAGGATCGGTCAACTTATCTTCACTCTCTCCGTGATCTTCTTCGGATTTTATTTTCGAGATCAACCAGACACTGATAAGAGCAGCGACAAGTCCAACACCGGAGGCAACGGTAAAAGCAGCAGGCAAACTCAGATCAAGTTTAAGATTTTTTAAACCCTTGAACGCCATAGTCAATGACAACATGGTAATAACAACAAAGACAAGATAGGGGGCTATCTTCTTAGCAGATCTAAGCGGCCTGGCATCATAAAAGATGGCACGTAATATAAAAGTAAAAATGAAGTAAGATATTGTTGCGCTTAGTAGCGGAGAAATTACCCAGCTCGCCGCGATCATGCTGACTTTATCCCAATGTACAGCACTGATACCACCATAAACAGCACCAAAACCGACAACCGAACCAACGATGGAATGTGTTGTGGAAACAGGCCATCCCTTCCATGAGGCTATTTGTAACCATACTCCAGCAGCTAACAATGCCGACAGCATACCCAGCATAAAAGACAGACCATCATTTGCAAAGATAGCTGGATCAACAATACCTTTACGAACCGTCTCTGATACATGTGTGCCTGCTAAAAAGGCACCACTGAACTCCAGAATCGCTGCGATAATAACAGCGCGTCGTAAGGTAAGTGCACCAGAACCCACCGAGGTGCCCATGGCATTCGCGACGTCATTGGCACCAATACCCCATGCCATATAAAGACCGAATATAATAGCCAAGGCAATGATGACATAGAGGTACGTTTCCATCTAATCAGTTTCCTTATACGTGAAAGTTAGAATCTATCTCGATTCAAGGGTATTTCGGATTGTTGCTGCCAACTTATCTGCCCGATCAGCAATGCCGCTAACTTGTTGGATTACTCGAGTCCACAGAAAAAAATCTCCATAGGAAATACTGTCTTCATTGGCAAGCAATAATCTGACTAATTCCTTCTGACTAACATCGGCTTCGTGTTCTTTCAGGGCAACCTTGTCGATCAATTCATTGACCTTATTTGCTTCGATACCACCAAATCCCGTCTCCAATAATTCATCCAAAAGTTCAATGATGTCTCGGGATAGATTGAATGTTGCGAGGCAGTTTTCCATGAAGACATCAAATGCAGCATCAAACCCTTCAAAGCTTTTGGCCTGCTTGAAAGTAAGTAGAACTGCTGTATCTTCGGCTCGGTTAGCAATACCATCTTGAAGAGATAGTATTTTTAGAAGCTTGGAACGATCTACAGGCATGAATAACCCACGCGGCATACTATTACGTATATCGTGTTTAATAAGATCTGCTTTATGTTCCAGTTTTGATACTTTGCCGGCTATAGACTCGACTTGTTCGCTATCGCCTTGCCTGTATGCCTCTATAATTATTGGAATTTGTGTTACACAATCAACAACTTTTTCCATGTGCATTTGCAAGGGAACAAAAGGAGAACGGCCAAAAACACTAATTATGTTACGCATAGACTCTTTCCTATTAGATAAACGAGTGATATTACAAAATACAATCGCTGTATTAATTATGATTTCTTAAATCAGATTAATTTTGATATATATCAACAATAGTCCAAAAATGAAC
>JAJFKK010000003.1 GCA_021773245.1 Gammaproteobacteria bacterium
CTGATGTATTCAGGTTACGTTGTGCATTTAGAGACATTACGTTTGTACTAATTACTTGTGGCATAATTATGCTCCTTTAAATACTCTGCTGGTTTCAATTTATCAACAGAGCTTAAGGTTATTCTCTAGCAGATATATCAATTAAAAGATCGATATTCACTGCTTCCGATCTAAGTTATCGGAGTAGCATAAAAAAACTTTAGCTTAATTTGGGTTTATTTTAAGATGTGTACTAAGCGGTCGTAACTACATGATAATAAAGAAGATTACAAAGAGCATAACAACAAGAAAAACCGACTAAATTAACCAGAATATCAAGGCTATATATGGTCGAAAAGTGATAAGCCTTGAATACGCGTATAAGTAGTTTGCGCGGCCTCTAAAGCAATCAAACGTGATTGCAATTCAACCGCAGCTTCAGCAATATCAAGATCCCTGACCTTGGATAAGGTCGAAGCCATTTCAATTTTGAAACCCTCGTTAACATTGATTTGATCATCAATGGTTTTAAGTCTGGCACCAACACTGGTGCGAATGCGCGTTATATTATCAAAGGCCAGATCAATTTCACTTAATGAAGGATTAAGCAAATTAAGAATATCAGATTGTCCAGCCGGACTTGAAGTTGTTGTTTCCAAGGCTGTAACCAGATTTTGAACGGAAGTGAACATATCCTGTGTAGTACTTGGTGATATAGTAAATGTATCTCCCGCAACAGGTGCACCGGTTATCCCGGTTTGTATCCCGTTAAACTGGATCGAGCCTCCATCAGAAAAAGCTGTTCCAGCAGCAATAACGACACCACTAGCAACACCGGTAACACCGTAAGTCAAATTTCCAGGTGTGCCACCGATAGTAATCGTATACGTGTCAGTAACATAAGCCGTTGGGTCAACAACCTGCCCCACATCAAATACACCGGTACCACCATTTAAAACATTGGCATTTGTTTGAAATGTGCCGTTACCGTTCTTCACATTTACAAAAACATCATTACCCGAATTACTATCCATCATTTGACGTCCAGATGATATCTGTAAGGAGCGTTGCCCCTGATCACCGCTATAAACAAAGGTACCGTCTGCAGCCTCGGTAAACGGTTTAGTCGTCACTTTATAACCAGAAAAAAGATATTCCTGATTGGCATCTTTAGTATTGCCTAGGCTCACCAGTTCATTCAATCGCTCACGCACTTCCTGCGCCAGAGCCAAGCGTTCTGTATTACCGATGATTGGATTAGCCCCCTGAATCGCAATCTCCCTGATCCGAATCAATGAATCCTGTACGCTATCCAATGTTGATTCTTCCAGTGTTAATCTATTTAAAGCATTTCCTGCATTACGTTGATATTGATTAGTTACTGAAAGAGCTTGCTCCAGACGTAAAATTTGAGCAGAGCCGCTAGGATCATCTGAAGGTTTAAGTATGCGTTTACCCGATGATACCTGTTCTTGTATATCAGCTAGCCTAGCCTGTTGTTCCAGAATACTGGTGAGTCCACGTTGGGTAAAATAGGCTGTTGAAACTCGCATAATTAATCCTTATCGGAAAGCGTTTATTAATGAGTTAAACAAGTTATCGGCAACGCTAATCATTTGTGCAGCGGCAGAGTAAGACTGTTGAAACTTAAGCATGTTCGCTGCTTCTTCATCCAGATTAACACCCGAAACACTTTCACGAGCTTCTATTGTTTGTTCCTTTAATACGTCTAATGCCGCACTACTTATTTCTGTTTGGCGCGTAGTCGAACCAACATCTGCAACCAGTTGACCGTAGGTATCCTGATAGGTTGCTGAACCGTTTAATAGTAAACGATTTGATTGTAAATCACTGAGCAATAAACCGTTCCTGTTATCACCATCGGCACCCGTATTATTCTGGATTAAAAATCCATCACCATCTTCAGGAATACCGGAAACAGTAAATGTCGCATTGCCAGCAGCGGCAATAGTAAATTGTTTGCCTGCATTATCCGTTGCAGGGTTATAAGCTAATGTCCCTCCAGGTGGTGCAGAAATATCAAACCGATTGTTTATTGCATCAAACGTCAAGGTAATATTAGAAGCCAAAGGTACACCAGTTGCAGATGAAATATTCACATCAGAAATTGCAGCATTACCGATATTAGTTGGTACGCCAGAAGCATTAGTATTCACGCCCCCTTTTAAAGGCCCTGCAACTGCCACTTTTCTTGGATCAGAAATCAAAACAGAGATATCACTAGCACCATTTACAGTTGGACGAATTATATATTGATCACCGACAGCAGCACCTGCCGTTATATTCATGGTAAATCCATCGACAGCTGTTGTTGTATAGGGTGAAACACCACCTGTATCAATTGCCGTCGTTGTCGAATCACTTAAACGCGTTAATGTATAACTATTTCCACCATTAAACGTTAAATTATAATCACTATCAGAAAGTGATGATGGATCGGTTATAACTGAGGTGACATTATTTGGAGCAGTTCCCAAAGCAGCCACACTGGGTGCGCCCACATTAAAGAAAGCCGTATTTACATCACCATCCAGACTCGCTCCCAATCGATGTTGGTCATTAAAGGTATCT
>JAJFKK010000021.1 GCA_021773245.1 Gammaproteobacteria bacterium
CTCGTACATTGATGCCAGATCAGATATCTATTCTCTCGGCGTCATATTATACAAGATGGTTACTGGGCACCTTCCTTTTGAAAAGGCTACGACAATAGATCAACTGCTTAAATATCATGTTGAACAAACACCTATTAATCCCACAGAATTTATACCCTCACTTCCGGAAAAGTTTGTGAAGACCATACTAAAATCCTTAGAAAAGAGAGCGCGTGATAGATTTCACTCATGTCGGGAATTTGCACTTGCTCTTGAGGATTCCATAGAAGAAACAAGACAAAGTTCCTTTGGTAGTAAAGAATCTCGTTGGGATCCAAGGGTTGCGGTCTATCTGAAAGCCAGAATTCAGCTAAGTGAAGATAGTGAATACATACCGGCAGACACTATGAGTATATCTGCAAATGGGGCTAGTCTACGTATCCTCACGGATATTCCAATTGGCAAAAAAATCCATGTGGACTTCTACCTTCCGGATGAAAATAATTATAAGAAGATTCATGCTAAGGCTACGATAGTATGGAAAGACAAGTTAAAAGGAATAGAAAATACTGAAATAGGGGTAAGCCTGGACGAAGTTATAGATATTGACAGACATTACATCGCTATCTTTGTACGCAATCTTTTACTAAGCGGACAGAGTGATGAATTACCTAGTGAGAGAACGATAACATTTGATCATTGAATAAAAATGTCTTTGATATCCACATCACCGCGACATTAATGCATCCTTGCATGTCATCGTACGCTAGCTGAGAATCTTTCACTTGAAACTGTTCCCTACGTTTCAAGTATTTCCTTCAGCCATGAAGATCAGACCGGCGATGGTAAGTCGGAGCTCCCCATCAAATACTCATCTTTCGGCAATTGCTCCTGCATTGCTCTACCGCCTACGTCCATGTAGGCGACAGCTAATGAATTTAAACGGGAGAAGGGAGATCACTTTCTCCCATTAAGTACTCATCAACCGCTTTCGCCGCACTTCTTCCCTCTGCAATCGCCCAAACAATCAAACTCTGACCATGTTGCATATCGCCTGCTGCGAATACACCTTCAACGTTCGTCATCCAGTTGTTTTGAATTACATTGGTACGTTCGTTTAGTTCGATGCCCATTTGTTCTACAAGACCGGCTTTTTCTGCACCGGTAAAACCCATTGCTAGAAAAACTAAATCGGCTTTTAGCATCTGACTACTGCCTTCGACTTCTTTGAAGGAAATGCGTCCGTCTTCTTTTTGCATTTCTACTGTGACTAATTCGATTTCTTTTAAATTACCGGCATCGTCGCTAATGAAGCGTTTGGTTTGAACTGAATACACACGTTCGCCACCTTCTTCGTGCGCTGACGCAGTACGGAAGATGAACGGCCATTGTGGCCAAGGATTATCTTCGGCTCTATGTTCTGGCGGCTTCGGCATAATTTCTAATGACGTTACTGACGCTGCACCTTGTCTATGCGAGGTACCGATACAGTCAGCACCGGTATCACCACCACCGATGACGATAACGTGTTTACCTTTGGCATTGATATGCTCATCTTCAGGAAGGGTATCACCCAGGCAAAGTTTGTTTGCTTGTGGCAAAAATTCCATTGCCTGATATACGCCTTTTGATTCACGTCCTTCGATGGGTAAGTCACGACGCGCACTTGCACCACCGCATAGGATTAATGCATCGAATTCTTTCTTTAAATCATTGGCATCGATATCAACACCGATATGGCTGTTTGGTTTGAAGGTTACACCTTCAGCTTCCATTTGTTCCATACGACGATCGATACGTGATTTTTCCATTTTGAATTCTGGAATTCCGTAACGCATTAAACCGCCAATACGATCCGAACGTTCAAACAAGGTGACATCATGACCTGCGCGCGCTAGTTGCTGCGCTGCTGCCATACCTGCTGGGCCTGATCCTATGATGCCGACTTTCTTGCCGGTTTTCTTTTCTGGAATTTCTGGTTTGATCCAACCGTTTTCGAATGCTTTATCTATGATTGATAATTCAACGGCTTTAATGCTAACAGGATCTTCATTAATACCGAGTACACATGAACCTTCGCATGGCGCAGGACATAAGGTACCGGTGAATTCTGGAAAATTATTCGTTGCGTGCAAACGTTTGATAGCGTCTGCCCATTGATCGCGATATACCAAATCATTCCAATCTGGAATCATATTACCCAGCGGGCAACCTTGATGACAAAACGGAATACCACAATCCATACAACGTGCAGCTTGTTTCTTTAGTGGCTCTACTGGCCACGGTTTCATTACCTGTTTCCAGTCTTGAACGCGTTCTTCGATTGGACGATACGGTGTCTTTTCTCGTTCGTACTCCATGAATCCTGTTGGCTTACCCATTTGCGGCCTCCATAATAGCTTCTTCTTCGGTGAGGCCTTTCTCCTTACCACGTTTAATGTCTGCCAAAACTCGCTTGTATGCAGTTGGCATTACTTTTACAAATTTACCTTGATACGCTTTCCAGTTGTTCAGGATGTTTTCTGCAACGGTACTTTGTGTATATTGAACATGATTCGCAAGTAAGAATTTAACTTGCTCGACATCTTCAGCTTCTTCAAGTTTTTCCAGTCCGACCATGCCGGTGTTGCAACGGATTTCAAAATCACCGTCTTCATCCAGCACATACGCCTGGCCGCCAGACATACCCGCAGCAAAGTTACGTCCGGTTTTGCCGATGATGACAGTGGTACCACCAGTCATGTATTCACAACCATGATCACCGACACCTTCAACAACCGTACTGACACCACTATTACGTACACAGAAACGTTCACCGGCAATTCCGCGTAGATACGCTTCGCCGCTGGTTGCACCGTAAAGTAGTACGTTACCGACTAAAGTATTTTCTTCTGGTACGAATGTAGAATGACGTGGTGGGTAAACAATAATCTTACCGCCACATAATCCTTTACCAAGGTAATCGTTTGAATCACCTTCGAGTGTCATGGTGATACCTTTCGGCACGAATGCACCAAAACTCATTCCGGCTGATCCATTAAAATGAACATTAATCGTGTCGTCTGGTAAACCTTCAGCACCATAACGTTTGGTAATATTATGTCCGAGAATAGTACCGACACTACGATTGGTATTCAGTACTGGCAGAATAATATCGACCTTCTCTTTCTTCTCTAATGCCGCTTCGCTTAACGGCACCAACTTGGTCATGTCGAGTGATAGTTCTAAACCATGATCTTGCTCTTTAACTTGGTAGTATTTATCGCCAGGTCGTAGTTCTGCTTTATGTAGAATATTTGAAAAGTCGAGGCCTGCTGCTTTCCAATGATCGACTGCTTTGTTGGTATCGAGCTTATCGACTTGGCCGATCATTTCATCAATTGTTCTAAAGCCTAGCTCGGCCATGTATTCACGAATTTCTTCTGCGATAAACTTAAAGAAGTTTTCAACAAACTCCGGTTGGCCTGTAAATTTCTTGGTTAGTCTTGGGTCTTGTGTTGCAACGCCGACTGGGCATGTATTTAAATGGCAAACACGCATCATGATACAACCCATGACGACTAACGGTGCGGTTGCAAAACAAAATTCTTCTGCGCCAAGTAATGCTGCAATAACAACATCACGTCCGGTTTTTAACTGGCCGTCGGTTTGTAAAACAATACGATCACGTAGACCGTTCATGACTAAGACTTGTTGTGTTTCGGCTATACCCAATTCCCAAGGTAAGCCAGCGTGCTTCAATGAACTCATAGGTGAAGCACCAGTACCACCGTCATAACCTGACACCAGAATCACATC
>JAJFKK010000022.1 GCA_021773245.1 Gammaproteobacteria bacterium
AGGTGCTGTGAAACGTGCATTTGGATGTGCAGAAGGAGTATCTGAATCAGGTGTCCAGTCATTACCCTTCCAGTCAGTTAAATGCGCAGGTGCTTCGTCAGTCATTTCTTCCCACCAGACATCACCATCATCAGTTTCAGCGACATTGGTAAAGACTGAATTCTTTGCTAGAGAATGCATTGCATTTGCATTTGATTGCATGCTGGTACCTGGAGCAACACCAAAGAAACCAGCTTCTGGATTGATAGCATACAATTGACCATCATCACCAAATTTCATCCAGGCAATGTCATCACCAATGGTTTCAACTTTCCAACCAGGAATAGTTGGGGTCAGCATTGCCAGGTTGGTTTTACCGCAAGCACTAGGGAAAGCGCCAGCAACATATTTAACGTCACCTTCAGGATTGGTAAGTTTAAGGATAAGCATATGTTCAGCCATCCAACCTTCATCACGACCCATGGTTGACGCAATTCGTAGTGCAAAACATTTTTTACCGAGTAATGCGTTACCGCCGTAACCTGATCCGTGAGACCAGATTTCACGCGTTTCTGGATAGTGAACAATATAACGATTGTCAGGGTTACAAGGCCAAGGATCACTGACTTCTCCTTCGGCTAGTGGTGCGCCAACAGTATGGACACAAGGGACGAATTCTCCGTCTTCACCCAATACATCTAATACAGCGTCGCCAACGCGTGCCATGATGTGCATATTGGTGACAACATAAGGAGAGTCAGATAATTCAACACCGATTTGAGCAATGTCTGAACCGATAGGGCCCATGCTGAAAGGTATAACGTACATGGTGCGGCCTTTCATACAACCAGAAAAAAGACCATTCAAAGTTTCGCGCATTTCTGCAGGCTCAGCCCAGTTATTGGTAGGACCTGCATCTTCTTCTTTTGCAGAACAGATGTAGGTGCGGTCTTCAACACGCGCTACGTCAGCGGGAACTGAACGAATGTAGTAGCTGTTTGGACGCTTCTTCTCATCCAATTTTTTAGCGGTGCCACCTTTGACCATGATGTCCCACATGTCTTCCCATTCTTGTTGTGAGCCATTAGCCCAAACAATATTGTCCGGTTGACATAAAGCCGCCATTTCATCGACCCATGCTTGAAGTTTTTTATTTTTTGTCGCCATTAAAAGTACCCTCTTATTCACTTGTATAATTTTTTAGTAGTTATGTGAGATATGAACCGATAAGGTAAACTGCTCATATACTCGGAAATTGCTAATTGTTAGTCGTAAATATATTTATAACTATTAATTATTCTTATGATTATTTTATAGTTACCCGAATAAGTTATGTTGCTACGCAATATAACTTATTCATATAACTGAGCATCATTCTTGTTTTTGAGGATGAAATCAAGCCGAACTTGAAGAATGGAACTTACTAATTTTTTCTTATGAAATAAAAATCAATGGGATAGGTAGGTCTTTTAAAGTATTAAGGAATTTCTGAAAATGATTTAACACCATTTCGACCATTCTGTTTGACGTAGTACAAAGCGAGATCTGATTTTCTTAAAATATCACTAACTTGAATATCATCTTCCTGAATTTCATCTTTTTTAAAGTCACTAAGGGATGAAAGACCAATACTGATATTTATTTTTATCGTATTTTCCTTACATTCCAACTCATAACCCTCAATAGTCGACCTAATTCTTTCGGCTAGCTTAATCGCGCCTTCATTGTTGGTTTCTGGTAAGGCGAGCACAAATTCTTCACCGCCAATTCTGGCAAGCGTGTCTCCTTCGCGAGTAAACTCGTTTAATATTTCAGCTACAGAAATAAGTACCCTATCACCGCATTGGTGACCAAATGTATCATTAACATCTTTGAAGTTGTCAAGATCCATTAGTAATAGAGTGAACGATTGTGAGTAGCGTTTTGCTCTTGCCAGACTAGAGGCAACCTCAGTAAAAAAGTAACGACGATTATAGAGTTTTGTTAGTGGGTCTATAACTGACATTTCTTCATAACGTGCTCTTAATTTTTCAGATTCTTCAAGCGCATTACGGAGTTCTTCAGTGCGAGCATCTACTATGTTTCGCATATTCGACATCAACTTAAGATTATTAAATAGCAGACCAATTAAATCAGTGTAGATAACGACAGAATGTTCCTGCCATGATTCGAAGTGACATGGGTTTGGGTGAGATAATTCAATAACGCCAAGTATTGAGTCATTTGCAATAATTGGCGCGCATATCAATGAACCTACTTTTTGGCCATTTGTTTCGTATGCAACCATATTTTCATCAACTGTATTACAGTTATGAATATGCATCACTTCACGATTTTTTGCTGTCTTTCCAATAATGCCTTCGCCTAGTAAATAAGAACTTGATTTGTTATTAATCGAAGATTCATTTTTAATAAACTGTTCCCAATTTAAATTTGCAATACAATTAAGAGATATCTCTTCTTGTATGTATAACGATACTTCTTCAACTTCTAGATATTCAATAATTGATTTCATCATAGAATCGATCAGTTGATCTTTTTCGATATAAAGACTGCCAAGATTTGAGAGCATTCTTATGCCGGATAATGAATTTATTAATTGCAAAAACCGAGAGTTTAAAATTTCGGGTGTGCCTGATTTTTCGACGAGGTCTTTAATTATAGGCTCCATCGCTTAACTCGCTATCTCATCAACGAGATTTTTAATGCTCTCTAATTTGCCATAAGATTTATCTAAATAATCTTTTAATGAACCCGTATTAAGATT
Source organism: Gammaproteobacteria bacterium (assembly GCA_021773245.1). GTDB lineage: Bacteria > Pseudomonadota > Gammaproteobacteria > Eutrophobiales > Eutrophobiaceae > UBA7359. The sequence continues at coordinate 2,747 of JAJFKK010000022.1, forward strand.
AAGTAATTTTATTATTTCTATCTCTTGCATTGGATCATAATTAGTATTCAGTAACCATTGTCGAGAAATTCTTGAACAATAACCTATTAATATAACTAGGTTTGAATTTCTTTCCTGATAATCAAGATTATGATGATGTTCAATAACATCAGTTATTTCATAAGGTAATTTCCATTTATGGCCTAGCCAAGCGCCGGCATCATGATGATTAAAGTCGATAGTTTCTTTTTCATATTCGATTAAACGTTTTTCCCTATCTACTGTTGCAGTAAGAAATAATTCAGACATGATATTTGGAAAACGGTTAGCAAGAACTAAAATACCAATATTGTGTAACAAACCATATAAATAGAGTTGATTAGGATCCATAATTTGCTTTGAACCAATATGATTTGTGAAACCACTGGCTAGTTCTGCCGTAATAAAAGCACTTGCCCAGTATCTCTTAAGGTCAAAATTTGTACATTTTTCCGGATCAAAAACACTGGACATTGCTATGCTGAGAGAAAAACCTTTTACCAAATCCAAGCCTAATACATTAATGATAGCTTGCTCTAAGGTAGAGATATTTCGAGAAAACCCAAAAAAAGCAGAATTTGCCATGCCTATTATTTTTGCGGTCAGTGCAGGATCCTTTTTTATTATTTTTGCAATATCATCCATGTCACTTGTTTCATCATTAGAAGCAATAAGGATCTCTTGCGCTATTGACGGCATGGGCGGCAAATAGTCAATTTTTTGAATTTCTACTCTGACACTTGAAAGTGTATGTGTCTTCGTCATATGAGATTTCGTCCCTGTCATATCAGAATTCGTCATTATTAATAATGTGGGTATAGTTATGTCCTTTAAGTATCGGCGGGTTAGATAATTACTTAAATTAAATTAATGAAATCAAGCTAATATTTTGTAAACATTTACAATTGTTTTAATTGATTACGATTAAAAGTTAGCGTTTACTTACAAATGATAAATTATCCGAATATAAATCCCGTTGCTCTAGATATAGGTTTTGTCAAAATCCATTGGTACGGGATTACCTATGTCGTAGGCATATTGGCAGCCTGGTTCTTACTTCGCTATCGGGGCAAACAATCTTATTGGAATTTTAATGATGAGCAGGTTTCGGATCTGATTTTTTATGCCATGCTCGGGATTATTATTGGTGGTCGATTAGGATCAGTTCTTTTTTACAATTTTTCATATTATATCCAACATCCGATTGAAATTTTTTATATTCAACAAGGCGGGATGTCATTCCATGGTGGTCTGCTTGGCGTTATTACAGCGGTATGGTTTTTTGCCCGTAAAATTGACTCACCTTTTTATAAGGTCACCGATTTTATCGCACCAGTCGTCCCAATAGGGCTAGGTAGTGGCCGGATAGGTAATTTCATTAATGGTGAACTCTGGGGAGGGCCGAGTGATTTACCTTGGGCGATGGTTTTTCCTGATCCTGCCGCAGGAGGTATTGCCAGACATCCTTCGCAACTTTATGAAGCGTTTTTTGAAGGTTTAGTCTTGTTTCTTATTCTTTGGTGTTATTCAAAAACACCTCGACCTATAAAAGCCGTGTCAGGATTATTTCTGCTTGGCTATGGAGTGTTTCGTTTTATGGTTGAATTTGTTCGAGTACCGGATCAGCATATTGGCTACCTTGCTTCTGACTGGTTCACAAAAGGACAGTTGTTAACAATACCTATGATAATATTCGGGTTATTTTTAATGATTAGGGCTTATAAGAAAATTTAATAATGAAACAATATTTAGATTTATTACGACACGTTAAAGAGAACGGTGTCAAAAAAGAAGATCGCACGGGCACAGGCACGATAAGCGTCTTTGGTTATCAAATGCGTTTTGATCTCAATGAAGGTTTCCCTCTGGTCACAACAAAGAAGTGTCATCTCAAATCGATTATTTATGAGTTGCTTTGGTTTTTACAAGGTAACACTAATATCAAATACCTTAATGATAATGGGGTTACTATTTGGAATGAATGGGCTGATGAGAATGGTGATTTGGGTCCCGTATATGGTGCGCAATGGCGTTCATGGCATACAACCGATGGTACGATTGATCAGGTTTCAGATGTTATACAACAAATAAAACAAAATCCTGATTCAAGACGTTTAATTGTTAGTGCGTGGAATGTTGGCGAGCTGGATCAAATGGCGTTGATGCCTTGCCATGCTTTTTTTCAATTTTATGTTGCAGATGGAAAATTATCTTGTCAGCTCTATCAACGTAGCGCTGATATTTTTCTTGGCGTGCCTTTTAATATTGCATCATATGCCTTATTGACAATAATGATTGCACAAGTATGTAAATTAGAAGTAGGCGAGTTTGTACATACTTTTGGTGATGCACATATTTATTCTAATCATCTAGAACAAGTCGACACACAATTAGCGCGAATACCTTACGCTTTACCAGAAATGAAATTGAATTCAGAAGTTGATGACATCTTCAACTTTAAATACGAAGATTTTGAGCTTGTAAACTATCAGGCACATCCAAAAATATCTGCACCCATTGCTATTTAATCCAGGGCTATCTAAAGGAATGATTATGAAATTAAGATCTGTAATGTTAATTACGCTATTAATTAGTCTGTTTTCGTTTTCAACGCATGCAAATACAAAGGCGAATGAAGAATCACCAGGAAAAATTGTTAAAGATACAGTTGAGCAAGTATTACTCATTTTGAAAGACGATAGCCTTAACGAAGCTGAACGAAAAGAACGTATTTCTGGATTAATTAAAGAACGTATAAATTTTAAAGATATGTCCCGACGTGTTCTTGCTACCAATTGGAAGCTCGCGACTGAAGAACAACAAAAAGAATTTACTTTTCTTTTTCAAGAAATATTAGTTAATACTTACTGGACTCGAATGAATCAATACACGGGTGAGCGCGTTGAATACATAACCGTAACTTCAAATCGCGAAGGCTATGCAACGGTTGATACAATTATAATAAAAGATAAAAGTAATATTGAAATTCCTATTTCATACAGAATGAAACGTTTTGTTGATGTTTGGTTTGCATATGACTTTGTAGTTGAAAGTTTAAGCTTGGTACAAAGTTATCGTAATGAGTACGGCGCAACTGTTAAAAACTATGGTGTTGATGGATTACTTAAGCTTATGCAGCAAGAAGTAGATATCTACAACGCTGAATAATAAATTATATCGAAATGTATAAAATAAAATGTGGAGAAATCTGGGGCGGAATACATGGCGCTGATTTGGAAGCTGAAACCAGTGGTTTACAAGTAAGTTTATTTTCTTCTGCAGCTGAAGGTGGCAAGGGCGGTGATATTTATTATTTAAGCGTATGTAATAGTGACCAAGTTACGCGTATCGCAATTGCTGATGTTGTTGGACATGGTGATGTTGTCTCAAATACCAGCAGCTATATGTATGACTTACTAGCAGACTATATGGATTCTGATAAAAACAATGAAATACTTTCACAATTAAATATAAAAGCAGTTGATCGTGGTTACAAGGCTATTACGACTGCGAGTGTTAATACCTTTTATAGAGATAAGCGTGAGTTTTATTTTGCCAACGCAGGTCATTCGCCCGTATTGATGCGTAACAATAAGGATGAAGAATGGCAGGAGTTAACATTACCGAATCTAGGTAAATCAAATTTACCACTCGGGGTCGATATTGAACTGGATTATGAACAAGAAGCAGTACACATAAAACAAGGCACACAACTATTATTATATACCGATGGTTTTGTTGAAGCACGAGACAGCGCAGGTAATCAATTTGGCGAGACAAGACTTAAGGAGACCATAAATAATATTAATGGCAGTACAACCGAAGTAAAACAAGGTCTACATCAGGCGTTGAGTAATTATACGGGTAATAGATTTAATCATGATGATGTCACCTTTATGGTAGCTGAGATCAATTAAATAATATGACCATTTGTTCAATTATAGTCGCAATGGATCGCAATCGTGTTATCGGTAAAGGCGATGCCTTACCTTGGCACATCTCATCCGATCTTAAGAATTTTAAAAAAATCACCATGGGCAAACCTATAGTCATGGGACGCAAGACACATGAGTCCATTGGCAGACCGTTACCCGGAAGAGAAAATATTATTCTTACACGTGATAAAACCTATCAAGTTGAAGGTTGTACTGTCTTACACAGCATGGATGAAATTATTGAACATTGTAACGATGTTGAAGAAGTGATGATTACTGGTGGTGCAGAAATTTATAAATTGTCATTGAAGCAGGCGACGCATTTATATTTGACAGAAGTGCATACAGAAATAGAAGGCGATACGTTTTTCCCTGAGTTTGATCGTAATGAATGGAAGGAAGTTTCCAGAGAAGATCATAAAGCCGATGAGAAGAATGAGTTTGATTATAGTTTTGTTTTATTAGAACGGGTTTAAGTATTTAGTCTGAGTATAAACTGCAGTATTTCTTAATATTGGTTTCGCCTTTTACGGCGAGTCTCTTTTTCAAAGATGAAAAAGAAACCAAAAAATCTTTCCCCAAAATGTCTTGCCCTACGGGGATTTAAAATATATACACAGTTTCCGCTTTCGGTAGCGGACAGTTTATATCTTTGGTTGTTGTGATGGTACACTAAACAACTTTTCATCTTCTAATCGCATTGCTGTTAATGTACCTCCCCATAAGCATCCTGTGTCTAATGGATAGACTTTGTATTGTTTGAAGTTATTTTCGTTTCCTAGATGTACGGTTGACCAATGGCCGAAGATGATTTTATCTTTTTTTGTTTTTCTTTCGGGTAGGGCGTACCAAGGTGTTAGTACTTTGTTTTGTGAGCCTGGAGAGGCTTTTTCTTTTAGGTTTAGTTTTCCATTCTCTTGTACGTATCTAATTCTTGTAAAGCAATTAATGATGTAGCGATATCGATCATCATCTTTTAAATTGTCTGACCATGTGTCGGGTTGGTCGCCGTACATATTATGAATGAAGTTATTGAATTGTTTGCTTTGTAATAATGATTCTGTTTCTTGTGCGAGTTCTTTTGCTTTTTCTAACGACCATTGCGGTGGCAAGCCGGCGTGTATCATTGTGTAGTTAAGTTCTGAGTCATTTACTAGTAGTGGTCGGTTTCTTAACCATTTGAGTAATTTTTTTGAATCATCTGCTTTTAGTATCTCATCAACGGTATCTTTTCGATGTGGCGTTCTTACACCGTTGGTTATCGCTAGTAAATGCAGGTCGTGATTGCCGAGAACTGTTCTTGCATTACTACCGAGTGATTTAACAAACTGTAAACATTTTAATGAATTAGGCCCGCGATTAACCAGATCGCCAACAAACCAGAGTTGGTCGTTGGTTTCATCAAAATTAATCTTATCCAGTAAGTCTTGTAATTCTGAATAACAACCTTGCAGGTCACCTATGGCATAGGTGCTCATTTCTAATGTAATGCGTTGGGCATGGAGAGGTTGAAAACAGGTATTGGTGCTTCGAATTCGACACCATCATCCGCTATCATTTCGTAAGAACCTTGCATGCAGCCAACAGGTGTTTCTAAAACTGAAGCACTGGAATACTGATGTGATTCTCCAGGCATGATGTGCGGCTGTTCACCAATGACACCATCTCCTTTCACTTCTTGAACTTTACCATTGGCATCCGTGATAACCCAGTGTCGGCGTAACAACTTAGCGGCAACCAATCCACTATTTGTTATTGTGATTGTATAGGTGAAGACATAACGCATTCCATTGGGTGAGGATTGCTCAGGGATATAACTGGTTTTGCTTGATATGCTAATGTCGTAATTTTTTTGTGTCATAAGGCGCATTTCACCTTAATCATGCATCGTGTGCAAGTCTGGATTAAATCTCCGATGGCATCATTCTCTGACGTTCATTTATTTTTTGTCGATAGCTGATGGCTTCGCTCAGATGTTGAGTTAATATTGTCTCGCTGTTAGAGAGATCGGCAATTGTTCTGGCAACTTTCATCACACGATGAATGGCGCGTCCAGATAAGCCAAGTTTTGACGTTGCCGTTTGTAATAATATTTTATCGGACTCGCTTAATTTGCAGTATTTCTCAATATTAGCTGTTTTTAGTTCTGAATTAACGACACCACAACGATTTAATTGTTTGTTAAAAGCGTTAATAACACGCTGTCTAATTTTCGAACTGGATTCAGCTTTCTCGTCTTTTGTCTGATTAATAATAGCGTTAGGTAAGCTATGTACCTCGATTACCATATCGATACGATCTATGAGTGGGCCGGATATTTTGTGTTGATAGCGGTTGATTTGTTCTTCAGTACATCGGCAACGGCTACTTTTATCTCCTAAATAGCCACAGGGGCAGGGGTTCATAGCCGCAATAAGTTGAAAGTTAGCAGGATATTCAATTTGATTGGCGGCTCTAGAAATGACAATGCGTCCTGATTCCAGTGGCTCGCGTAAAACTTCTAATACTTTGCGATCAAATTCAGGCAGCTCATCAAGAAATAAGATGCCATTATGTGCAAGTGAAATTTCACCTGGTTTGGGATGACTGCCTCCACCCACTAATGCAACAGCTGATGCCGAGTGATGTGGTGAACGAATGATACGTTGTTTCCAGAATTCGGAGGAAAAACCATGACGACTAATAGAAGCAATAGCCGCACTTTCTAAAGCTTGAGCCTCTGTCATTGGTGGCATGATGGTGGGCATGCGTTCAGCTAACATTGTTTTGCCTGATCCTGGTGGACCAACCATGAGAAGATTGTGCCCGCCAGACGCGGCAATTTCTAATGCGCGTTTGGCATGTTCATGTCCATAAATATCATTAAGATCGGTTTCATATTTGATCGAAGACAACGTTTGTTTTCTCTGGTGAATAACAAGTGGACTTGTTCCCGAGACGTGTGCGCAAACTTCTAGTAAATGTGTTGCTGGTTTGCAAACCGTATCTTCAACCAATGCTGCTTCATCTGCGTTAACCATGGGTAGTATTAAACTTCGTTGAGACTTTTTCATTGCCATAGAAACAGGTAACACACCGGTTATTGCTCTTAACTCACCCGTTAATGACAGTTCACCAATTGCTTCATGGTCTTCTAAGCCTTTTCCAGGGATTTGACCTGAAGCAATTAATATTCCGAGTGCGATAGGTAAATCAAAACGTCCGCCTTCTTTAGGAAGATCGGCTGGCGCCAGATTGATTGTTATTCTACTGAGAGGAAATTCAAATTGATTATTAAGAATGGCGCTACGAACACGCTCTTTACTTTCTTTAACCGTTGTTTCCGGAAGACCGACTATTGAAAAACTGGGAAGGCCACGTGAGAGATGTACTTCTACTGTGACTAAGGGTGCGTTGATGCCATCCTGCGCACGGGAATAAACTTTTGCTACGCTCATTAGTATTTCATCCTTGAAATTAAAATAATTAGTAACTTATATAAGCTAGAGACTAATTTACCACAAATATAATTTAAATTTGCACAGACTTAGAACATTCAACGATAAAACTGCACCAGTAAGTTGCATAATTTTTTACTGGCTAATCTGAAAGCCTTGTATTTAAAGGGTTTCCCGCTTGGCATAGTAACTGCACTGCAACATATTAAGAATGAGAGCTATTGATGTCCATGATTCAGTAGTTACTAGCTTTTCAAATAGATCGCTAGGGTTCCGGCGTTAAAGACAACGTGACTGGTCCGAGAGCAATCGACCTTCTTTCGAAGGTTACACGGCGGGATAAAAGCCCGGGAGGTAGTCACCATGATTCAGATCATTGGTACCTCTCTTTCAATTATTTTTTTCAACTACTCATAAGGGGAAGGTTTTGTGATGTTTCATAACACTATCCGTAAAAAACTGTTATTAGCTGCTTCAATATTTTTTGGTTCTGTTTCTATTTCCGCTCAGGCTGAGCCACTTAAGATTGGTTACAGTGATTGGCCGGGCTGGGTTGCCTGGGAAGTGGCGATTGAGAAAGGTATGTTCAAAGAAGCTGGTGTAGAGGTCCAATTTGAATGGTTTGACTATGTTGCTTCGATGGATGCCTTTGCTGCAGGTAAACTTGATGCGGTAACGATGACCAATGGTGATGCCTTAGTCACAGGTGCAACGGGCGCCAGTAACGTTGCTATTATTATTAATGATTATAGTAATGGTAATGACATGATTGTTGGTGCTCCGGGTATCGAGAGCATTAAAGATTTAAAAGGTAAAAAGGTCGGCGTTGAGATAGGTTTTGTTGGGCATTTACTTTTACTCAATGCATTAGAAAAGAATGGCATGACCGAAGCTGATGTAGAGCTGGTCAATGTGCCTACAAATGAAACACCACAGGTATTAGCTTCGGGTGATGTCAGTGCTATTGTTGCCTGGCAGCCTAATTCTGGACAAGCCTTAACCTCTGTTCCGGGTTCGAAAAAAATCTATTCATCAGCTGATGAACCTGGTCTGATATACGATGTGCTGGCTGTTTCGCCTAGTAGTCTTTCTGCTAATAAAGTTGCCTGGTCCAAAGTAGTTGATGTTTGGTACAAGACTGTTACTTACATTTTGGATCCTGCTACTCAGGATGAAGCTGTATCAATCATGGCAGCGAGAGTCGGTGTTACCCCTGAAGAATATAAACCTTTGCTTGCAGGTACCAAGATCTTAACGCTGGAAGAAGCCAAGGGTTTTTATGCTAAGGGTGAAGGGTTTAAATCGATATATGGTTCTTCAAAGATTGCGGATGATTTCAATCTTAAGTATGAGGTCTATGTGGAAGCGCAGGATATCGATGCTTATACCGATCCATCACTGACAATGGCTAAATAAAGGCTAGGTATTCGTCATATGACTTCAACTCCCTGGTTTGCGCCGCGTGTCGCTTTATCTACAAAGCGCACCAGGGTGTTGACGATTGTTTCATTCTTGTTGCCACTATTAATATGGAGTGCGGTAAGTTATGTACCCTTTCTTTGGCATCCGAAGGTTGTCGTAGTTGACCCCGGTGATGTGTCTTATTTTAAAGTTGATATGTTGGTGGATCGTGAAGTTTTCAAAAATGAAAGTTTGAAAGTAGAAGAAGCAGGAAAAACTTTACCTACAGGTAAACGTGCAAACCCTATTTATTTACCTGCACCTCATGAAGTTGCCAAGGCATTTGTTACTTCATTCACAACAGAACCACAACGGCGTAGTGAGCAGTGGTTGCATGAAAGCCTGTGGCACAGTATCACCATAATTTTCTGGGGTTTTACATTATCGTCATTAATTGGTGTGCCTATCGGTGTGTTATGTGGAACCTATGCTGCTGTATCACGTATACATGAACCCTTTATTGAGTTTTTTCGTTATCTTCCTGCACCGGCATTCGGCGCACTCGCTGTTGCTATCTTAGGTATTTACGATGGGCCGAAAATCGCTATTATTTTTATAGGAACATTTTTCCAACAAGTTCTTATTGTAAGTAACACAACACGGAAACTGGATATTTCATTATTAGAAGCTGCACTTACCTTGGGTGCTAAACGAATGCAGTTATTATTCAAAGTAGTCATCCCGGGCATTTTGCCGGATCTGTTTCGTGATCTAAGAATACTGCTTGGCTGGGCATGGACGTATTTAATTGTAGCTGAATTAATCGGTACCAGTTCTGGCATTACCTGGTTCATAACACAACAGGCGCGATACAAAAACTTCGATAATGTTTTTGCAGCCATCATGATGATCGGCATTATTGGTTTACTGTCCGATATAATTTTAGCCAAACTAGGTAAGTACATATTCCCTTGGGAACGATCGGCAAACAAGGCCTAATGAGAGAATCACTATGACTCGTATCGAACTTCCTAGCTACCTTGAACAATCCGATGAGGTTAAAGCCCGATTTGATGATATTAAACAACGTGAGGTCATCCTTGAACTTAAAGATCTGCATAAAGTATTTTCTACAGCAAAGGGTGATGTTACTGCCTTAAAGAATATAAATTTTAAAGCACATCGTCGTGAGTTTGTTTGTGTAATTGGCGCATCGGGTTGTGGTAAGTCGACCTTAATTCGCATCCTAGCTGGTTTGGAATCTGCTAGCGCCGGTGAAGTGTTGCTGGATGGAAAACCTGTTTCAGGACCGGGCCCGGATAGAGGTATGGTGTTCCAAGGCTATACATTGTTTCCATGGTTGACGGTTAAAAAAAATGTCATGTTCGGGCTTCGCAGCCAAGGTATGAGCACTTTTACGGCCGAGAGTGAAGCTTTGCAATGGATCGATCTAGTTGGTTTAGATAAGTTTGCTGATTCGTATCCTGATCAACTTTCAGGAGGTATGAAACAACGTGTTGCTATTGCACGTGCCTTGGCTAATAAACCGCGAATTCTGTTAATGGATGAGCCTTATGGTGCGCTTGATGCACAGACACGTAGCAAGATGCAGTCTTATTTATTACAGATCTGGCATAACATCGATATTACAGTTTTGTTCATTACACACGATCTCGATGAGGCTATCTATCTTGCAGATCGTATTCTGGTTCTAAAATCACATCCTGGTGAAGTAGAAGAAATTATTGAAGTTCCTGTACCACGACCTCGTGATCCAGATCAATTTATATCACCGGAATTTTTAGCAACGCGCAAACGTATCGATGAGCTGATTCATCCTCCATCTGATGACGGTGAAGACGATAAGTTAAACATGATTCGGTTAACTCGTGTTGGCGATGAAGTTGAGCCTTGATGTGAATTTACTTGAACAAATGCCTTGGCCTGATGTTGCCGATAAATTAAACCAAATTCCAGCAGCAATATTGCCGATAGGTGCAACCGAACAGCATGGCCCGCACATGGGTTGTGGAATGGATGCGGTGCTTGCCGATAAGTTATGTAAGGCCGTTGCTGAAAAAACAAACGTGATGATGTTGCCAACTATGCCTTATGGTTGTTCCATCGGGCATAGCCAACGCTGGCCGGGGACGATTGCCATTCAACCAAAAACATTGATAGATTTAATCAAAGAGATGGGAGATTGGACTTACTACAGTGGTATAAGAAAACTATTTATTGTTAATACACATGTAACGAATGCAGCACCATTACGTTGTGCCTTAGAGATGTTACGTGCCGAACATGACGACTTGATGGTATCTGTATTAAATTCAGCAAAAATAAGTAAACGCGTTCAAAAATTTCATTTTGCCGATGGCGATGATTGGCATGCTAATGATGCCGAAACATCGTTAATGTTATCTATTGCACCGGAAATGGTTAATACAGAAAAGCTTAATGAAGCAGATGACCTAGATCGCACAGACGAATTAGTCTTTTCACACCCAGTTAATCGTACCAGCAAAAATGGTGTAACGGGAAAACCTTCCATTGCAACTAAGGAAAAAGGTGATGAAGTTTTTACATGGATGGTTGACGACTTATCCAAATTAATTGAGCGTGGTTTAACTGAGCAAGCACCATTGCCACATTCTTATTTTAATTAATAAGCATTTAAATACTTATGGATACTAAAACAAAAGCACACATAAAAGATAGAACCGATGATGAAATCCTAACAATTCAAAAGGATTTAAAAGACAAAGGCGTTCGCTATTGTATGGGTGCTTATGTTGATATTCATGGTGTACCTAAAGGAAAGGTTGTCCCTATTGATCATTTACTGCATATGGCACATGGCTCGGAGCTTTATACCGGTTATGCATTAGATGGACTTGGTCAAGCACCGAATGATGATGAAATTGCTTCGGTACCCGATCTAGATCATATTATTCAATGTCCTTGGGAACCCAAGATTGCCTGGATGCCAGCTGACAATACGTTTAAAGGCGAACCGTATAGATTAAATACGCGCGTTGCATTAAAACAGCAATTACAAGCAGCGGAAGAGTTGGGTTTTGGCTTTAATCTGGGAATCGAATGTGAAATATTTTTATTAAAGAAAAACGAGGACGGCAGTCTATCTGTTCCGCATGCCGATGATAAATTAACCAAGCCTTGTTATGACTTGCGCGGGTTTATGGATAATTTTAGCTGGCTAGATCGTATGGCAGAAACGATGAATGACTTAGGCTGGGATATCTATTCCTTTGATCATGAAGATGCTAATGGTCAATTTGAGTTTGATTTCAATTATGCTGATGCTTTAACGATGTGTGATCGTTTCATATTTTTCCGAGAGCTAGCAAAACGTTATGCTACGGACGAAGGCATGATCGCAACGATGATGCCAAAACCATTTAAAGATAAAACAGGTAACGGTGCACATTTTAATATGTCTCTGTTTGATCTTGCGTCAGGTGACAATGTCTTTGAGTGTGTTCCAAAAGATGACCCACGTGGATTGGGGCTGACCCAGACAGGCTATTATTTTATCGGTGGTATATTAAAACATGGCCGTGCCTTATGCGCTGCGTTTGCGCCAACCGTGAATAGCTATAAACGTTTAGTACGCCAAGGTGCAATGAGTTATTTTACCTGGGCGCCGGTATTTAATTCTTACGGATCTAATAATCGTACTAATTCAGTACGTGTACCGATGGGTGGCGGTCGTTGTGAATCACGTAACGCGGATGGTGCAGTGAATCCTTATCTTGCCGCGACTTTGGCACTAGCTGCTGGATTAGAAGGTGTTCGGGAAAAAATAGATCCGGGTGAGCCACAGGAGGATAACTTATATGAACTAAGTGATGAGGAACGAATGGAACGAGGTATAGAATTTTTGCCACAAACACTGGCTGAAGCTGTGACTTCCTTTACTGAAGATGAATTAGTTGAAACTACATTAGGTAAAGAATTAAAACAGGAATTCATTCGTTATAAAACACACGAATGGGAAGAGTATCACCAGAGTGTGAGTGCTTGGGAGGTGGAACGATATAGCCACATGTTTTAATTACTGATATATTTTAGATTAAAAATGGATAACTAGGGTTCCGGCTTTAACGAGTGTCTGGTCCGAGAGTTATCGACCTTCTCAAAGGTTACACGGCGGGACAAAAGCCCGGGAGATGCAATACGCCAGCAATTGGCAATACATTTCAACGTGAATTAATACTGGAGAGAAGCGTATGACAAGTAAATTTAAAAGAGTTTATTACTCTAGCATCAAGCTCATCAATGAAAAACTTCTGATTTCTATTCCTGCAAATATAAATGGGAGATTATGAAATGGCTGAAATATTTCCTGATAAAGAAATAATGTTTGAGGATGAGATTCGTGGTGGCGCTCATTGGTCAATGTTAATGCGCAAAGGTACAACACTGCGTCTGATCGATAAAGATGGTGGTGTGAATGTGGGTATGTTGTTTTATAACCCAACCGATAAGCTTGAACGTTATAACGCCCCCGATACTTTGAAATGCCAACATACATTCAAATTAACTAAAGGACATTGTTTGTATTCTGATATGGGGCGAATCTTTTGTTCCATTATAGATGATAGCGTTGGTTGGCATGATACGGTCGGCGGCAATTTGACTGATACCAATATGAAAAAGAAATGGGATGTAAAGTCTTATCAAGAAAATCGTAATGACTGGACCCTGAGTGGTGAGCATAGCTTTTTAGTTGAGTTAGCTAAACATGGGTTAAGTAAACGTGATATGACGGCTAATATAAATTGGTTTAGTCGAGTGTTTACTGATGACGAGGGAAGTTTAAATTTTGAACTATCAAATAGTAAAGCCGGCGATTATGTAGATATTCGTTTTGAAATGGACACTCTTGTTATTTTTCATACCTGTCCTCACCCTTTAAATAATGCAGTAGATTATCCAAAGAAAGATTTGACGTACCAAATTCGAAAAGCTGAATCTGTTAAAGATGATGATCTTTGTATGAACTCAAGGACTGAAAATCAACGTGGTTTTCAGAATAACGCCATCTATCATCTGCAAGGAGGAAAATAAAATGATTAATGAAAGTTCTCTTAATACAGATGCCGCTATATATAAACAAGTTATCGATGCAGGTGATTACTGGATGCAGATCGTTAAACAAGGTCAGACTCTGCGCATACTTGATCTGGAAGGTAATCAAGCCGCTGATACGCTTTTTTATAATGCAAATGATACTACCGAGCGTTATTCGGCCATTGATACTATTCGTGAACAAGGCAATGTGTATTTAACTGCTGAAACAAAATTACTTTCTAACGAGGGTAATGAGTTATTAGAGATTGTTGCCGATACTTGTGGTCGCCACGATACCTTGGGGGGTGCTTGTGCAACTGAATCCAACACAGTGCGTTATGCCTTAGAAAAAAAATGTATGCATGCTTGTCGTGATAGTTGGTTGTTGGCTATCGCTGAACATCCCGAGTTTGAAATGAGCAAACGTGACATTACACACAATATTAATTTCTTTATGAATGTGCCGGTAACGGCAGAGGGCGGCCTGAGCTTTGAAGACGGTATATCGGATGCGGGTAAGTATGTAGAACTAGAAGCAAAGATGGATGTGATTGCTTTGATATCGAATTGTCCGCAATTGAATAACCCTTGTAACGCCTTTAACCCAACGCCGATTGAGGTATTGATCTGGGATCAATAAATAAGCTAATGCATTCAATTGAAGTGTTAAAACCGGGTATACAAACTACAGTACAAGATTATCCTGGCAGGAAAGGTTATTGGAATGTAGGCGTACCGCCATCAGGTCCAATGGACAACCTGGCTTTTATGCTAGGTAATCAAATATTGGGTAATGATAGGTCTGCAGCTGGCTTAGAGATAACTATGGTGGGTCCAGAGTTAAAGTTTCATGCTGACGTTATTATTTGCCTGACTGGTGCTCCTGTAAGAATGATGCTTAATAATGTGTCGATGCCGCAATGGAACGCCATAAATGTTAAGGCAGGCAGTGTATTAAAGATTGAATCTATTGTCGCAGGTATGCGAGTTTACCTTTGTTTTAAAAATGGTTTAAGAATTGAATCTTATCTAAATAGTAAAGCAACATTCACCTTAGGAAAGTTTGGTGGACATGAGGGAAGGGAACTACATAAAAGCGATCGACTGACTGTTAATGAAGAAGGTAACTTTAATTCTTGTAGAATTATCGATCATCGATTAGTTCCTCTATATAAAAGCACATGGAATATTCATGTGTTGTATGGTCCACAAGGTGCGCCTGATTTTTTTACACTTTCTGATATAGATATGTTTTTCTCTACTGATTGGGAGATTCATTATAACTCAAGTCGGACAGGTGTACGTTTAATCGGACCAAAACCGGAATGGGCAAGGAAAGATGGAGGTGAGGCTGGTTTACATCCTTCGAATCTACATGACAATCCTTATGCTATAGGAACAATTGATTTTACTGGCGACATGCCTGTCATTCTTGGACCAGATGGTCCGAGTCTCGGTGGTTTTGTTTGTCCCGCTACTATTATAAATGCCGATTTATGGAAGATGGGGCAATTAAAACCCGGTGATAAAATTAGATTTATTCCTATAAGTATTCAACAAGCTAATGCATTAGAAAAAAAACAGTTGCAGGAAATCGATACTTTAACAATTTCTCCTTCTCTTCAGATTTCCGCCATTAAACCGAAAAGTGCTATATGCCGTCATATTATTAGTAGTGATGAAATCCCTGATGTGGTTTACCGTCTATCAGGTGAAGACAATATTTTAGTCGAATATGGTGAGATGAAACTTGATTTATCGTTAAGGTTAAGAGCGCATCTATTAATGCAATGGGTCAACGATAATATAAAGAATGGCATCATTGACCTAACACCCGGTATACGTTCATTACAAATCCATTTCGATAATAAAATAATCAATACTAAACAACTTATCGATGTTTTAGTCTCAGCTGAAAAAGAGTTAGAGGACGTAGATAATGTAATTATTCCTGCAAGAGTCGTTCATTTACCTTTGAGTTGGAATGATCCTTCCACGCAAAAGGCGATTGAAATATATATGCAATCAGTACGCGATGATGCGCCCTGGTGTCCGAGTAACCTTGATTTCATTCAAAGGATTAATGGTTTGGATAGTGTTGCAGAAGTAAAAAAGATCGTTTTTGATGCAAGTTATCTAGTAATGGGATTAGGCGATGTTTATTTAGGTGCACCCGTTGCTACGCCATTAGATCCAAGACATCGTTTAGTGACAACGAAATATAATCCTGCTCGAACATGGACACCTGAAAATGCAGTTGGTATTGGCGGCGCTTATATGTGTGTGTATGGAATGGAAGGTCCGGGAGGATATCAGTTTGTTGGTCGTACTCTACAGATGTGGAATAGAGGTGAAAACAATATCGATTTTCATGGTGGCAAGCCATGGTTATTACGTTTCTTTGATCAAATCCGTTTCTTTCCTGTTACTGAAGATGAATTAATACAGATACGGCATGACTTTCCAAACGGTGATTACAATTTAAACATAGAAGAAACAATGTTTGATTTTGGTGAGTACAGAAAATTCTTGCAAAAAAATAAACCAGATATAGAACAATTTAAACTAAAACAACAAAACGCCTTCGAAGTTGAACGTCAACGTTGGATTGAGATGGGTGAATTAAATAACTAATGTAATTTAAAGAGTAACTATGAGACAACAGACCTATTCATTATGTATAAGTGAACTCCATGAACGATATCGTAATGGTTCTTTAAGCCCTGAGATATTGATTACCGATATTAAAAAAAACATCGATGCTTATGAGGAAAACAATATCTGGATACACCTTTTGGATGATGATGAACTAGAAATATATATATCTAATTTAAAAGGAAAAGGCCCGGATGAACTCCCTCTTTATGGTATTCCGTTTGCAATAAAAGATAATATTGATCTTGCTGGTATTCCGACAACGGCGGGATGTTCAGAATATAGTTATATCCCTGAACATTCAGCGTTTGTTGTAAAGCATCTAATTGATTCAGGCGCGATTCCCATTGGTAAAACCAATCTGGATCAGTTTGCTACTGGTTTGGTTGGTACACGTTCCCCTTATGGTGCTGTGAAGAATGCTTTTGATCCTGATTACGTTTCTGGTGGTTCAAGTTCCGGATCCGCAGTTGCAGTCGCAATAGGACAAGTTAGTTTTTCTTTAGGTACTGATACGGCTGGTTCCGGACGTGTACCCGCAGCATTTAATAATTTAATCGGATTAAAACCAACAAAAGGGAGAGTAAGTACATCAGGTGTGGTTCCCGCTTGTCGAAGTCTCGATTGCGTTAGTCTGTTTGCACTTAATCCAGATGATGCTGCTATGGTATTTAATATTATGGATGAACATGACTCTGAAGATATTTATTCCAGAACTAACACAAATAAAAAAATAAATTCATGTTTGAAAATAGGTGTTCCTGATAAGTCTGGTTTGGAATATTTTGGTAACAAGGAATATGAGAAATTATTTGAAGAGTATGTAAAAAAAATATCGAGGCAATCTTTTGAAATTATAGAGATTGATTTTTTACCATTTATTGAAGCTGCCAGGTTACTGTATCAAGGCCCCTGGGTTGCTGAACGTTATGCTGCGATAGAAAACTTTATCGAAACAAATTCGGAATCACTTTTTCCTGTAACCAAAGAGATTATATCACCGGCTAAACAAGTGAATGCTGTTGATGCTTTTAAAAACTTTTATCAATTACAAGGAATAAAGAAAAAAGCAGATAAGCTATTAGAAGAAGTTGATTTTATATTGACACCGACTGCAGGGACGATTTATCGAATTGCTGAGGTTAATGCTGAACCGATTCAAACGAATTCTAATTTAGGTTATTACACTAATTTTATGAACTTGCTGGATTATTCAGCTTTAGCGATACCGGCGGGCTTTGATAAAGCAGGATTACCCTTTGGAGTAACTTTATTTTCACATGCATTTGAAGATGACGATTTACTAAAACATGCTAGGCGTTTACTAGAGAATAAAATGGAACAAATGGGTGCAACAGGGTTTAATTGGAGTTCGAAATATATGCCAAATGATGATGAAACTAAAACGATAGATATTGCGGTTTGTGGTGCGCATTTATCAGGTATGCCTTTAAACCATCAGCTTACTGAGAAAGGTGCAACATTTATTAAAACAACAAGGACAGCAGAAAGTTACCGACTATATGCGCTTGCTGGTGGCCCACCTTATCGTCCGGGACTAGTAAAAGTGGATGAAAATGGCGCGACTATTGAAGTTGAAGTTTGGCGTATGCCACTATCTAATTTTGGTGCGTTTATGTTAGGTATTCCTCAGCCACTAGGTATTGGTAAAGCCATTTTAGAAAATGGAGAAGAAGTTAATAGTTTTATTTGTGAAGCTTATGCTATTGAAGATGCAGAAGACATCACACATTTTGGAAGTTGGCGTAATTATATGGAAATTATTTCCAGTAGTTCAGAATTATAATAATAAGTTTTTTGTAGATTTTTAAATTTTAAGCAGAGTGCTGACTTTCCAAGTCTGTTAACTTTTTCTGCAAGCTATCAAGTTGTGAACGAGTTCTTTGCAACAATGCTGTTTGTATATCAAACTCTTCACGGGTTACCAATTCCATTTTTGCAAATGTCGCATTGAGCGTAGCTCGTAAGTTTTTTTCTAAATCATTTTTCAAATACTGAAGATCCTCAGGTATTGCCTTAGACGCTTCATTTAGTATTGCTTCAATTTTCTCTTTGACCATTTTAAGACTACTCCAATAAATATTATCTCGATCTTATTATCTGTCACTTCTTATGTCATTTGTTGTTTATTTTCATTGAAATGTAATCGTCATAAAAATTTAATATTTACGAACGAATTAAGAGCATAGCTCTTATTTGGCGCACCATTATTGTGCGATATCGTAATTTAAATATAAAAATAATCAATAAAGTGAATGAATATATTGATGTAATCAATTGATTTAACTATTAAAAAAGAAGTTGGTATAGAACGTGCTCAATTAGATTTGAATTTTTAACAACCTTCTTTTACTAGAGAGATTAATAATGAGGAATAATGATATGAAAAAGCTTTTAACAGTGTGCATGACAAGTGCACTTCTTATGGGCTCATCTTTGGCTTCTGCTGAGGATGAATTCGAGATTTCTGCAAATGTCGCATTAGCATCCAACTATCTTTTTTATGGTGCTTCTCAGACTGCAGGTAACGGTACAAATGATGGTGGTCCTGCTATTTCTGGTGGTTTCGACATAGCGTCTCCATGGGAAGTGTTAGGTGGTAATTTTTATGTAGGTACTTGGGCCTCGAACGTAGAATGGGGTGCTGGAACTAATTCCGCTTCTATTGAACTTGATGTTTATGGTGGTATTGCAGGTGATTCAATTGGAAGTTCTGGAGTCAGCTGGGATGTAGGTGCTTGGTCCTATTCGTATCCTGGTCAAAACGATACAGCAGATGCGACCGAAGATTTTGATTATATCGAGATATATGGGAATTTAGGCTATACCTTTGAAACTATGCCATTAGCGCCATCTCTATCTGTAGGTATGTATTATTCGCCTGATTATTTTGGTTCTACTAATGAAAGTTATCATATACCAGTTGGAATCGACATTGGATTACCAAATGATTTCAGCTTGTCTTTTGGTTATGGATATTTCGAAGTCGATAATAATTCATCGCAAGATAGCTACTCTTATTACAGTGTTGCTTTAGGTAAGAGTATTTTCGGAGTAGATCTCAGCGCTTCATTGACAGGTGCTACCGATGATTGTGGTGCTGTACAGGCTACAAATTGTGGTGGAGCTGTTTTCTCTATATCGAAAGCATTCTAAGCAGTTATTTTTATCTTAAGTATTTTAATAGACACAGATGTCGTGGCTCAATCCTGAGCCACGACGAAAGTGAGGAGAACCAACATGAAATTGGTAACAGCGATTATCAAACCCTTCAAACTAGATGATGCGAGGGAAGCTCTCTCGGAAGTTGGTGTGCAGGGCATGACAGTGACCGAAACAAAAGGTTTTGGTCGTCAAAAAGGTCATACAGAACTATACCGTGGTGCTGAATATGTGGTCGATTTTTTACCCAAAATTAAGCTTGAGGCGGCGGTAGCTGATGGCAAGGTTGATGAAGTCGTTTCAGCAATAACCAATGCAGCAAGTACCGGAAAAATTGGTGACGGCAAAATATTCGTAACTGATCTTGTTCAAGTTATACGTATTCGTACTGGTGAATCAGGTGATGACGCGCTTTAAGTGTGTCAATTATTTCTGACACTTCACAAATTTAAATCTGCGGAGGATTGAAAAGTGGAAGCAACAACAGAATTAGCATATGCACTAGATACCTTTTATTTTTTGGTAATGGGTGCGCTTGTAATGTGGATGGCGGCAGGTTTTTCCATGCTCGAAGCCGGTTTGGTTAGAGCAAAAAATACTGCTGAAATATTAACTAAGAATATTACGCTTTATGCCGTAGCAAGTATTATGTATATGGTATGTGGCTATTCTATTATGTATGGAGGCGGTGATTTTGTAATGTTCCTCGACGGGATTGTTGCAGATGGCGTAGCTGGTGCAGAGGAAGCTGCAACATATGCACCTTCAGCCGATTTCTTCTTTCAGGTCGTGTTTGTAGCAACAGCAATGTCGATTGTTTCAGGTGCAGTAGCTGAACGTATGAAATTATGGGCATTCCTACTGTTTGCTGTTGTCATGACCGGTGTTATCTATCCTTTGGAAGGTAGTTGGACCTGGGGTGGTCAAGCTGTATTTGGTCTATACACATTGGGTGACTTAGGATTTTCTGACTTTGCCGGTTCCGGTATTGTTCATATGGCTGGCGCAGCAGCAGCACTCGCTGGTGTTCTTGTTCTAGGAGCTCGTAGTGGCAAGTATGGTAAAGATGGACGTATAAATGCTATTCCAGGTTGTAACTTACCACTGGCAACATTAGGTACTTTTATTCTTTGGTTAGGCTGGTTTGGTTTTAACGGTGGTTCTGTACTTGCAACGTCTAATGTTGAAAATGCAAATCTTGTTGCCGTAGTCTTCATGAACACAAACATGGCTGCTGCTGGAGGTTGTATCGCTGCATTGATTGTTGCTAGGTTAATGTTTGGTAAAGCAGATTTAACCATGGCGTTAAATGGTGCATTAGCAGGATTAGTTGCTATTACTGCAGAGCCATCAACACCAACAGCATTACAGGCTACTCTTTTTGGTGGTATCGGTGGTGTTTTGGTTGTATTCAGTATTATTACGCTTGATAAATTAAAAATTGATGACCCGGTTGGTGCAATCTCAGTACATGGCGTTGTTGGTTTATTAGGTCTCTTGCTAGTACCGTTTACAAACGATGGTTCAAGTATTTCAGGTCAATTAATTGGTGCTGTAACTATTTTTGTATGGGTATTCGGTGCTTCTCTAATTACATGGTTGGCGATTAAAGCCATCATGGGTGTCAGAGTTAGCGAAGAAGAAGAAATGGAAGGTGTTGATATTGGTGAATGTGGATTGGAGGCATATCCAGAATTTACTAAAGCTAACTAAAAGCTTTACCTATCTATTTTAAATAATGGGCGCTTAGGCGCCCATTTTTTTTATGCCTACAGTCTAATAATTTTTACTGAAAATAAGTAATTTCAGTAATTCTTAAATTTCTATCATCAAATTTGTCGATTTTATTTAAAAGCTCCTTTTTGGTGCGTGTTTGATGCATGTAAACAATGAAATCAATCCGTTAATAGGTTAAATTCAATTTCATTTGGTGCAAATCGTTGCACTGTTATAATTCAGGTAATGAATTGATATTAACCATGTAATATTTGACGTTTTATTGGGAGGGTTGTTATGAAGCTTGTAAGTGCCGTGATTAAACCGTTTAAGCTTGACGATGTGCGTCAAGGATTATCAGAAATCGGTATACAAGGAATGACTGTAACCGAAACTAAAGGTTTTGGCAGGCAGAAAGGGCATACAGAGCTATACCGTGGTGCAGAATACGTAATTGATTTTTTACCAAAAATAAAAATAGAAGTAGCGATCAATGATGACCAACTGGATGCTGTAATTGAGTCCATAACAAAGTCTGCAGGAACAGGTAAGATTGGTGACGGTAAAATTTTCGTATGTAATCTCGAACAAATTGTGAGAATAAGAACTGGCGAAACAGGTAGTGATGCAATCTAAAATCTCCGAATAAAAATCTTCAAATTTTAAATATCACATTAGTAATATTTCCAGATTTTCTTAGAGAGGAAGAAAAATGAACCGCTTCTTAATTTTATTACTGACACTATTTCCCAGTGTCGTATTTGCTGAGGATGTAAGTACTGGCGATACAGCTTGGATACTAACTTCTACAGCACTTGTTCTTTTTATGACTTTGCCAGGATTAGCTTTATTTTATTCAGGCCTCGTTAGAGCAAAAAATGTTTTATCCGTTTTAATGCAGTGTTTTGCTATCGCTTGCCTTGTTTCGATTATGTGGATGGTCGGCGTTTATGGATTGGCTTTTGGAGATGGTGGTTCGATAAATCAAATTATCGGTCTAGGTAATATCATGATATCTGATATTGCTATGGATACGATGAATGGAACTATCCCCGAAATTGTATTTTTTATGTTTCAAATGACGTTTGCCATTATTACTCCCGCGCTGATTATTGGTGCTTTTGCTGAAAGAATGAAGTTCTCAGCAGTACTTTGGTTTAGTGCAATTTGGTTAGTATTAGTTTATGCGCCTGTATGTCACTGGGTCTGGGGCGGTGGTTGGCTTGCAGATAAAGGCTTTATGGATTTTGCCGGTGGAGCAGTGGTACATATTAATGCCGGTGTGGCTGCACTCGTAACAGCGTTGGTCATAGGAAATCGTAAGGGTTTTCCGACTTATCCAATGCTTCCTCATAATATGACATTAGTCGTAACTGGTGGAGCTATGTTATGGGTCGGTTGGTTTGGCTTTAACGGCGGTAGTGCATTAGCAGCAAATAGCAGTGCCGGTATGGCAATAGTTGTTACGCATATTTCTGCTGCTGCCGGTTCATTAGCGTGGATGGCTTGCGAATGGATTAAATTTAGAAAACCAAGTGTCTTGGGTATTGTTACCGGCATGGTTGCTGGTCTAGGAACGATTACACCTGCATCAGGTTATGTTGGGCCTTTAGGAGGATTACTTATTGGATTAATCTCTGGGGTCGTTTGTTTTTATGCGACGCAATATATTAA
>JAJFKK010000023.1 GCA_021773245.1 Gammaproteobacteria bacterium
ATTAGGTAGATGTTACATTGATATTTATATTTATAGAATTTCTTGATAGCTAGCACCTGGTTTCAAGTGGCATAAATGGTGCTTACGAGTAAACCTACTATGTTAAACGAAAACAGAAAAACAAAAGATCAGTATTTCAAAGTTTTTTTTGAACAATCGGGTTCTTGCTGCATGATTCTTGACCCCAATACACCAGATGGCATTCCTGTCATTATTGATGCAAACAAAATCGCATATGAAACACACGGATATACTCGTGATGAGTTCATTGGCAGACCAATCGCGGATGTTGATGACGAAGAAGGTAAAAAAATGTGTTTCGAAAGAACACAACACATTCTTAGTGGCAAACCCTTGCGTATAGAAAATATTCATGTCCGCAAAGACGGCACGACGTTTCCTGTCATGATATATGCCGACCGAGTTGACATAAAAGGTGAGCCGCCTCTTATTTTCACGACAGAACATGACATCTCCACACGAAAACAAATGGAAGATGATTTGAAACACATGGCAACTCACGACTCCCTAACAGGGCTGTATAACCGTCGCGTGTTGGAAGAACGATTAAACGATGAAGTAATAAGAGCAACTAGATATAACCATCCTCTGTCAGTCTTCATGCTGGATATTGATCATTTCAAGCCTATAAACGATCGTTATGGTCACCACATCGGTGATTCTATACTCCAAGATTTTTCAAAAGTATTGGAAGGTTCAATCCGCAATTCTGATTATGCAGCTCGTTATGGTGGAGAGGAGTTCATCATTATACTTCCGGAGACATCTCTTTCCAAAGCAGAAGAAATGGCAGAACGATTGCGCAAACAGATTGAAGAAAATTCATTTTCGATAGAGGGAAACAAAAATCACAAACTAACCACCAGTATTGGAATTGCCACCTTTCCAGAACATGCTCAAACCGATCAAGATTTATTGGAAGCAGCTGATTCGGCTATGTATACAGCAAAGAAAGCTGGTCGAAATCAAGTTAAAAAACCTTAAAAAGCTACTTATAACGACAGCATAGGTTTCATCATCGTAACAATTATTTATTAACCTTTATAACTGCTTTGGTTCGGTAGCGGTAATGATAACATTTGTTTTTGATGTAACTAATTTAGTTATTTTTTTATTTTTTCTTAATTTTAATTAACGTTTATTTCCATATATCGTTGAATTATTCTCTAATAGAATCTTTTGTGTTTTATCTCATAAAGCATTAATAAATTTAATAAAATCAATAGATTAAAGTATCTTTATATTAATACATATATAATTTTTAACATTAATTATATTATATAAACTATTGTTTTATATCAATTTATACTTGATATCTTGTCACTACTAGGTATATATTAGTCTCATATTGCCAATGGGCAACAAGCTATAAAAGAAGGTGATTGATATGCAACAAGCAACGATGGACATTACACAATCGAACATTCATGCGATTGACGGCAATCCTGCTGATAGTAAGGATGAACAGTATCCTTGGTTTTTAATTCAGCCTGAAAATACTCGAGTACGTTACCGTCATGATTGGATTACCGAATTTTTTGGTGGTCAGGACAAGAAACAGGACGGTTTAGGTTTGATTTTTCATTATCCAAAATACATCGAACCAGGTTCTACTTTGGATATTGGTATCCCTTTACCTGAAGGTGCGCATCGTTATAGAGCAGATGTTGTTGTTGCCGGTGCGAAGGGTGATGGTTTCGAAATTGGAATCTGGTTACACACCAGTTCAGATGCGGACTTGGAATTACTTTTGCGTTCTTGTGAATATGCGAGTTGATGCTATAGCAGCATCAACTCTTTTTTGTATTGTTTTGAGTAACTGTTTAGAAATTTAGGCCTCTTCCTCTAGCTTTTTTATTCTTCAGCACTCAAAACACGGACTTTCATTTCTATTCGTTCTAACGGGTTATCCCGTGGGTCTCGTTTCTGAGAAACGATCTTATCGACGACATCCATTCCAGTCACAACTTCACCAAAGACAGTGTATTGCCCATCCAGAAAATTAGCATCGTTAACGACAATGAAAAATTGTGAACCAGCACTATCAGGGCTTTGTGAACGAGCCATAGATAGTATGCCTCTCTTATGAGGTCGATCATTAAATTCAGCTTTTACACTATGATCCGGACCACCTTGTCCATAAATTGATTTATCTGTTCCTTTAGTATTTGGGTCACCGCCTTGAATCATAAAACCGGGAATGACTCTATGAAAAATAGTGCCGTCATAGAATCCTGATTCAGTCAGTGTTAAAAAATTATCAACATGTTTTGGTGCAACATCGGGGAAAAAGCGTAATTCAATATTTCCCAGATTAGTTTCAATAACAGCATTAGGTGTAGCATCTTCAGCAATAACATTATTTGCAAATATAACGAACAAAAAGCTGAGAGCGATCTTTTGAAGAAATTTAATATGCACAGTAAAACTCCGTTTATTTTTTATTAAGACAATTTTATATGAAAGATAATGACATGTCACAATAGCAAATCCGTATTATTATGAACCACTATGCAAAATATCGAACACTTACTAAAAATTGATAAAGACTCGGTGTGGCATCCGTATAGTGCGATGACGTCAGATTTGCCAGTCTATCATGTTGATTCCGCTGATGGTGTTCGGATAAAACTTTCTGATGGTCGCGAATTAATTGATGGTATGTCCTCGTGGTGGAGTGTTATTCATGGTTATAACCAACCTGAAATAAACCATGCATTAGAGAATCAAATGAAAAGCATGGCTCATGTCATGTTTGGTGGTTTAACGCATACGCCGGCTATTGAACTTACTGAGAAACTATTATCAATAACACCTGAACAGTTAGATGCCGTTTTTTATTCTGACTCGGGATCAGTTTCTGTTGATGTTGCTATGAAAATGGCAATTCAATATTGGCATGCAAAAGGAGAAGCACAACGTCAACGTTTTATCAGTCTACGTCATGGATATCACGGTGATACCTTTGGTGCGATGTCGGTTTGTGATCCAGAAACAGGGATGCACAATCTGTTTTCCGAAGCGATGCCAAAGCAACTTTTTATTGAGCAACCACAATGTCGCTTTGGAGAAGAATGTTCGGAAGATGATATTGCGCCACTAAAGAAAGCATTAGTTGAACATGGTGAACACATTGCTGCATTAATCATGGAGCCAATAGTTCAAGGCGCAGGAGGGATGTGGTTTTATTCTGCAGACTATTTAAAACAAGTACGCGAATTATGTAATCAACACAATGTATTACTTATCTTTGATGAAATTGCGACAGGTTTTGCAAGAACCGGAAAAATGTTTGCTTGCGAACATGCGAATGTAGCTCCCGATATTATGTGTGTTGGTAAAGCCCTAACGGGTGGTTATCTTTCATTGGCAGCAACATTAACGACAAAAGAGATACATGAAACTATAGATAATGCTGAACCCGGTGTTTTCATGCATGGTCCAACGTTTATGGCGAATCCTTTGGCTTGTGCAGCGGCCTTGACCAGTATTCGTCTATTACTTCAGTCAGATTGGCAAGAAAATATCAATCGAATTGAACAAGGTCTGGCTCAGGGTTTGTTGCCTTGTAGGAAATTATCACAGGTTAATGATGTTCGCGTGTTAGGAGCGATTGGTGTTGTCGAATTAGTTGAACCGGTTGATATGAAGGATATTGTTCCTCAGTTTGTTGATGCCGGAGTTTGGATACGTCCATTTGGTAAATTGATATATATAATGCCGCCTTATATTATTAATGATGACGACTTAAGTTTTCTTACAAATACAATAGTAAAAATTATTTCAAATATGTAAAAAAGTAGCGTGTCATCGTGCTTCTGAATTGATACCATCGCGCCCTTGTTCTTATGGTGGCCCGTACCGGTCCCCTCGCAACACGAAATTGTGAACCCCGCCAGGCCCGGAAGGGAGCAACGGCAGCAGTGGATGTGTGTGCCGGGGTAGGGACGGTGTGGGTCGCCTCCATATACATTAATAATTAGTCTTATTTCAGCCTCATACTCAGTACTTGCCGCGACGGCATCCTCATGTATGATGATTGTCCTAAATTCGGTATTATTTTCGACTAAATATTAGTATAAAAACAGCATAACACATGAGTTATCAAGTACTTGCCAGAAAATGGCGACCTAAGTCGTTTCAAGACATGGTTGGCCAATCACATGTTTTAAAAGCCTTATCAAACGCTCTAGATCAGGATCGTTTGCATCACGCCTATCTGTTTAGCGGAACACGTGGTGTTGGTAAAACGACACTAGCGAGAATTCTGGCGAAATGCCTGAATTGTGATAATGGCGTTAGCTCTAACCCCTGTGGTGAATGTAGTGCTTGTGTGGCGATTGATGAAGGCCGATTTATAGATTTAATCGAAGTTGATGCGGCATCAAGAGCGAAAGTTGAAGAAACACGCGACTTGATGGATAACGTTCAATACGCGCCGACGAATGGGCGATATAAAGTATATCTGATTGACGAAATACACATGTTTTCGAATCACAGTTTTAATGCTTTATTAAAGACACTCGAAGAACCACCTCCGCATGTTAAATTTTTACTTGCGACTACCGAACCGAAAAAATTACCCGTTACGATTTTGTCACGTTGTTTACAATTTAATCTAAGTCATTTAACAAATGATCAAATTGCCAAACAAGTTGAAATGATTCTTAAAGAAGAATCAATTAATACCGATCAACCTTCAATAGAATTAATTGCTCGCGGTGCGGATGGCAGTATGCGTGATGCGTTGAGTTTATTAGATCAAGCGATTGCTTATGGCGGTGGTGCGCTTGAAGAATCACAAGTTCGCGCCATGATGGGAACAATAGATAGCGCTGATTTAAATGGGCTTATTCAAGCATTGATTGATGCCGATGCAGAAGCACTGTTGAATACAATTGAATCAATTGCATTGCAAAGCCCGGATTTTGATTCTTTATTATCTGAATTATTAAGTTTGTTACAAAAAATTGCCATCATTCAGGTGTTACCAGAAAACTCGAATAATTTATTGAAAGAAAATAAAACATTAGTCGAATTTGCTACTGCGATGAATAAAGAAGATACGCAACTTTATTATCAAATTGGCATGGTAGGACGCAAAGATCTTTACCTTGCCCCTGATGCAAAATCTGGTTTTGAAATGGTGATGATACGCATGTTGGCATTTAGACCGATGGCAGCGGGAGAAATAGCGAATAAAACTCAAACGCTTAAACCAAGTTCGCCTGCAAAAAAAGAAACGCCAAAAGCAACAGCATCACACCAGGCTAAATCAGTTGAAAGTATTCCGGTTACTGTAACACCAGAACAAGTAGAAGAGTCCTTGCCAGTAAACGATACGCAAGTTAAAAAGAGCGATAATGAATGGCAAAACATGATTGAAGAAATGGGCTTAAAAGGTTTAACAAAAGAATTAGCAGGAAACTGTGTTATTAAATCCAGGACTGATACTAAGATTGAATTAGCATTAACGCCTTCACAAGAACATTTGTTAAATACAAGTCAGAAAGATCGAATTGAACAAGCGATTAAAACTCAATATGGTACTGAAATAACGTTAGATATTGTTTTGGAAAATTCTGATAATGAAACTCCAGCAGAAACTAAAGCACGACTGGAACGCGAACGTCAAAAAGCAGCAGAGAATTCAGTGAATAGTGATCCTACTGTGCAGTCGCTACTTGATACGTTTAATGGATCGATAGATCAGGATTCGATACAACCGCAATAGAGAAGAGGGTAATAAGCAATGAAGATGGGTAATATCATGAAGCAGGCTCAGGAAATGCAGGCCAATATGGAAAAAGTTCAACAGGAACTTGCTGAAGCTGAAGTCGTTGGTGAATCAGGCGCTGGTATGGTTAAAGTTACAATGAATGGGAAGCATGATGTTAAACGCGTAGAAATTAACCCTAATGTTTTGGCAGATGATAAAGAGATGGTCGAAGACTTAGTGGCAGCTGCAGTAAACGATGCTAATCGTCGTATAGAAAAAATGTCGCAAGAGAAAATGGCCAGTGTAACTGCCGGTATGGGATTACCAGCAGGAATGAAGCTTCCATTCTAATAGCATTCACGAATGCTATTAATATGATTGAACAAACCTTACTAGAACAATTCGTTGAAGCCTTGCGTGTGATGCCGGGCATAGGAAGAAAGTCTGCGCAACGTATTGCTTATCAGTTATTACATCGAAATCGTGATGCTGCAAAACATCTTTCAAGGATTATGGCAGACGCTATGGAAAGTATTGGGCATTGCCAACGTTGCCGAACCTATACTGAAAATAAAGTTTGTCATCTTTGTGAAAACACCAGACGCGACGACAGCACTATTTGCGTAGTAGAAAATCCTTCCGATGTCGATTCTATAGAAGAAGCAAATTATAGAGGACGTTACTTTGTATTGCTTGGGCACTTATCTCCTCTTGATGGTATCGGTCCTGACGATATTGGTTTAAATGATCTGCAAAAACTTCTCGAGAATGAAGAATTGAAAGAAGTTATTTTAGCAACGAGCACAACTGTAGAAGGTGAAGCTACGGCACACTTTATTAGCGAAATGGTTAAAGCAAGAGGCAAACAAGTTACTCGCATTGCGCACGGTGTGCCGATGGGCGGTGAACTTGAATATGCTAATAGCCTGACGATTGCGCATGCATTGGATGGAAGAAAAGAGATTTAGTTATTTATAATTTTTAAGGATAATCAATTAAAGGAGATTTAACTTATGTCAAAAAATATTTTAGATGCATTACATAAGGAATTAGAATCTCCTGCCGTTCCTACTAACCTTGGACAAGGTTGGATCAGTGGTGTTATTGCTTTAGTCCTCAGTATTCTAAGTCTCTTGTCAGTATTGTGTTTAAGTTTCCCTGAGATATTCACTGTTCCCGAAATTCGAGAAATTGTTGATGCAAGTTTATTCAGTACAGCTATAAAAATTATTATTGTTATCGCTTTTGTTTTTTCCTGCATTAGTTTGATATTGCGTCAAAATAAAATCCTTGGTTTGCTCTCAGCCACATTGATTGTTACCGCTATTATCATAGGTGGTTCTTTTTCAGAAAGAACATCCAATATCTCAAGTGAATACTATTTTGCTTTCGATTGGTTTATGTTGAACTTGATCATTACCGGCATGTTATTTTTACCTTTTGAACGTGTCTTTCGACGAGTAGAACAAGGTGTGTTTCGATTTGAGTGGCGAGAAGATCTTTTCTATTTTTTAATAAGCAGCATCATGGTTCAATCATTAACCTTCTTTACGATGATGCCTGTTACCCAAGTCCTTGCGATTAGTAATTTATCGGCTATTCAATCTGTCATTTCAGCTCAACCAATCTGGT
>JAJFKK010000024.1 GCA_021773245.1 Gammaproteobacteria bacterium
GCCGATATTCGTCCTTCTAATAGCAACGGTAACTATCTCTGCGCCACTTGCCTCAATAGCATCACGCGTTTGATCCAGATTTATATATTTTCCCGTGCCGACAAGTAAACGAGAATGATATTCTTTACCGTCGACAACCAAAGGTGTGTTAGTTACATTCATTTAATCTCCTTGTTAGAATTCATCCTCCACCTACCGCATTAATTATTTCGACTTTATCGTTATCTTTTATGCTGTAAGTATCGTACTCGCTACGTGGAATAATCATCTTGTTTATTTCGATGGCAATTTTTTCAACTTTTAATTCAAGAGTTTTAATTAATTCGTTGACGCTAATAGATCCTTTTAAAATCATTTCATTATCATTAACTAAAATTTTCATATCTGTATTATTGAGTAGTTAATACTTGTTTTGACTGTTGGTCAGCATGATAAGATGAACGTACCAAGGGACCTGATGCAACATCCTTGATACCAATATTAAGTGCTATATCTGCTAGTTCTTTAAATTCTTCAGGGCTGACATAACGATCAACAGAAATATGATGTTTACTAGGGGATAAGTACTGACCTATTGTGACTAGATCACAGCCAACATCTTTTAAGTTATGTAAAACTTCAATCACTTCATCTTTTGTTTCACCTAAACCCAACATAATGCCTGACTTGGTTGGCATAAATGGATGTTTCATCTTAAAAGACTCAAGTAATTTTAATGAATGTTGATAATCAGAACCAGGCCTAACATTGCGATACAGTCTAGGAACAGTTTCGATATTATGATTGAGTACATCGGGTAATTGGGCAGATAAGATATCTAATGCAATGTTCAAACATTTTTTAAAATCCGGTATTAGGATCTCGATACGAATATCGGGATTTTTTTCTCTAATGGCTTTAATGCAGCGTGCAAAATGTTTACTGCCACCATCTTCAAGGTCGTCTCTATCGACGGAGGTAACAACAACATATTTTAATTTCATGGCAATAACGCTTTCAGCCAAACGCCTTGGTTCATCTGGGTCTGTCATTAGCGGTCTACCATGTGCAACATCACAAAAACTACATCTTCTCGTACATATATCGCCCAAAATCATAAAGGTTGCCGTACCATTAGAAAAACATTCGCCGATGTTTGGGCAAAATGCTTCTTCACAAACGGTATGCAGTTTATTGTTTCGCAGCTGATCCTTAAGTTTAATTACTTCTGCTGTGTCCATGCATTTGACTTTGAGCCAAGCTGGTTTTTTTTGTCCTTCTGCAGAAATTATCTTATCCGTTCCACGGATTACTTTTTCATTGCCACGTTTTTTAATGCCGTACTGATTCATAATATATTCAGTTCTATTCAAATAGTGTTTAATTGTTACTCATTAATTCCATTAACATCTTTTCAAGTTCGGACTGAACAGATTTAATAGCTGGTCTCTCAGCAAGTAATTCAAGATATTTATTAATTTCCGGATCGGTTTTTGTAATGTCCCAATCATAAATTGTTTTTGTATGAAAATTGGTAAAGCCAAGATGAAAGAAACAGGCAATATCTGCAATAGTAAAATTTGAACCACCAACATAAGGATCAAACTTTGTCAGTTTTTTTAAAGCAGTTAATCCTTTTTCAATGGCGGGTTTCACTTCTTCGAGGGCAGTTGGGTTAATGTCTTCACCAAAAACAGCAGCACCAAGATGACGACGAGCGGGAGTATCCAGATATAACTCTACAACTCTTACAATTTCTTTTATCTTTGCTTTCTCAAAGGCATCTTTTGGGTACAGTGCTGGCTCTGTTTTTATTTCTTCCAGATAATCATAAATAACGTTGGTTTCACTAAGGAAGTGACCATCTACTTCAATATACGGTATCTTGCCCATTGGACTTTCTTTCAGGATTCCAGCTTCCTGACTTGGCGCTTGGCTAACTTCTTCAAACTCAATATTTTTTTCAAGCAGTGCAACTTTGACTGTGCTGAAATAGTTACTTGCCGCAATTCCATATAATTTGATCATTTTATTAACTCCTGATTTCTAATATTATTTATTAGTAATAATATTTATATTTATTTAAGCCGTTCCTTATTATGAACCGTTAGAAATAACGACCTTTCCGAAGTGTTTTGCATCTACAAGGTGTTGATAAGCTTTAAGTGCATCATCAAACTCATAAACAATATCTACGACGGGTTGAATATTATGTTTGCTGATAAAGGTATTCATTTCCTTAAACATCTCGACGCTACCGACATAGATGCCATTAATCTTAAGTAGGTTTAAGGCAACGCTCAGATTAAATGCAGGCCCATCGAAGCCGCTAAGAATACCGATCAGCGATATAATGCCGTAGACTTTGGCAGATGCGATGGATTTTTCGAATGTGCCAGCGCCGCCAACCTCTAATACATTATCAACTCCATTACCGCCTGTTATTTCCAATACGGGCTGTTCCCAATCAGGGTTGTCCTTATAATTAATAAGGTGATCCGCTCCCATTTTTTTTGCTCGTGCCAATTTTTCATCACTTGAAGAAGTAATGATGACGTTAGCTCCCAATGCTTTTGCGAATTGTAGACCGAAGATGGATACACCACCGGTACCAAGTAATAATATTGTGTCCCCAGCTTTAGTATTGCCTAGTGATACAAGTGCGTGCCATGCAGTTACCGCTGCGCAAGGTAATGTTGAGGCTGCTTCAAAAGACATATCATCAGGGATAGGAATAGTGCCATGCTCTTTCAATACAAAGTATTCCGCCAAGGTTCCATCGATACCGCCACCTAATGCCGAACACAAACCTTTTTCTCCGACAGGGCCTTTGACCCAATCCTGAAAAAAGTTACCTGTAACACGATCACCTACTTTAATATCTTTAACAGATTTTCCGATATCGACAACAACTCCTGCACCATCGGATAGTGGTATGACTGGACGAGTTTCATTTCTGGGATATCCCCCTAGAGGGATCAATGTATCTCTATAATTTAGAGAACACGCCTTCATTTCAACAAGTACTTCATCAACTGCTATTTCTGGCACGGGTATATCGACCTTTTTTATGGCGTCAATACCTTCATCTGTTTGTACCTGATAGGCTTTCATTATTATTCCCCCGAATATTTATTATCTGAAAACTATTTATTATTCTTTAACATAGATCTTGTTGCCTTGCTGTTTGAACTGAACTGCTTTTTCAGCCAACCCTTTTTCAATAGCACTATCCGCTTCAATCCCTTTTTCATCAGCATAATCGCGAATGTCTTGGGTTATCTTCATTGAACAAAAATTCGGTCCACACATAGAACAAAAATGTGCGACCTTGTGTGCATCTTTAGGTAGTGTCTGGTCATGAAATTCTTTTGCTTTATCCGGATCAAGGCTTAGATTAAATTGATCTTCCCAACGGAATTCAAAACGTGCCTTTGACAAGGCATTATCTCGTATCTGTGCTGTTGGATGACCTTTACCCAAATCAGCAGCATGGGCAGCCAATTTATAGGTGATGATCCCGTCTTTTACATCATCTTTGTTTGGTAGTCCTAGATGTTCTTTGGGTGTCACATAACACAACATTGCTGTTCCATACCAACCGATCATGGCAGCACCAATTGCAGAAGTGATGTGATCATATCCAGGTGCGATATCTGTTGTTAATGGACCCAGAGTATAGAAGGGTGCTTGATGACATTCATCCAGTTCTTTCTCCATGTTTTCCTTGATCATGTGCATAGGCACATGTCCTGGTCCTTCAATCATGACTTGCACGTCGTGTTCCCAGGCAATTTTTGTTAATTCACCCAGAGTCTTGAGTTCGGCAAACTGCGCTTCGTCATTAGCATCTGCAATAGAGCCGGGTCGTAGTCCATCACCCAGGGAAAATGAAACATCATAGGC
>JAJFKK010000025.1 GCA_021773245.1 Gammaproteobacteria bacterium
TTCCGGAAAATATTAATCAGGTTACAATTCGTGCATACGATCTGATCCACAAGTTCGGTGGAAAAGAATTAACACTTAAAATAGAGAAAGGAAATCAAGATGAAGCTAACTAAACTTTTTTTAATCAGTTTACTTTTTATAGTGAATATTGGTCCTGCAAATGCTGAAAAGACATTTATGGAAAAGGCAGTTGCCTCTGAACATCGAAGCGCAAAGAATAAAGCACGCGATGGTTACCGCCACCCCAAGGAAACACTGGATTTTTTTGGTATACACTCCTCAATGCAGGTACTGGAAATATTACCAGGCCGTGGCTGGTATACAGAAATACTCGCCCCCTATCTCGCCAGAGAAGGCAGCCTGACTGTTGCAAGCTTTGGCGAAAACCATCCAATGAAATATCTGGCTAATGTACATAAAGATTATGTAAAAATGTTGGCAGATAAATCTGATATATATGGCAAGATCGATGTCGTTTTGTTTAAAGAAAATAGTTATCTTGAAGCGATTCCAGATGCTTCAATGGATATGGTTGTGACATTCCGTAATACACATAACTGGATTCGTCGTGGTGGAATAGAGGAAATTTATACTGCCTTTAATCGTGTATTAAAACCTGGTGGCATTTTAGGTGTTGTTCAACATAGAGCGAATAAAGGCAGCGATGCGAAAGAAACTGCTGAGAAAGGTTATGTGCCCGAGTCCTATTTAATCCGACTCATAGAAAATAAAGGGTTTGAACTGGTAGGTTCATCTGAAATCAATGCAAATCCTAAAGATACTAAGAATCATCCAGAAGGTGTTTGGACGTTGCCACCATCATATCGTTTGAAAGACGTGGATAAAGAAAAATATACCTCTATCGGTGAGAGCGACCGTATGACCTTACGTTTCGTAAAATTGTGAACGAAATAAATATCACGGCAAAGTTATTTCTATTACTAGGTTCAGCCAACGCCATGTTGGCTGTCATCCTTGGAGCTTTCGGAGCGCATTCATTAAAGTCACGCCTTGATGAAGCGATGTTAAACGTTTATCAAACGGGTGTTCAATATCATTTCTATCACGCGCTTGGTTTAATACTCGTTGGTATCATTGCTCTGAATATACCGATTAATATCTGGATTAAAAATTCAGGCTGGATGATGTTTTTCGGTATTATTCTATTTTCTGGCAGTCTTTATTTATTAAGCATACTTAATATACGTTGGCTGGGTGTGATTACACCTTTTGGTGGTTTATTATTCATCCTCGCCTGGTTAAGTTTGTGCATTGCTATTTTTAAACACTAAATGAGAATATTTATGAAATTATTTCCTGTCTTATTCGCTATTACTTTTTTTCCAGTTTGCAGCTTTGCTGAAGATCTTGATAATCAAATTAACAAAGCCTGCTTACGTCATGCAGTTTCATTAATCACAAAACTAGAAGCCGACGTTATTGGAAATCTTAGCCAAGAAAAATCAAATCAAGCATTGCAGCTAGCAACGAATTCTTGTCAGGCTTATTTTAAAAAAGAATTCAACCAGAACTCTGAGCTAGTCGCCGAGGCAGCTAGTAATAATACCGAAAAGAAAGATGATGATGAAAGTGATTGGTTCACTGATAAAATCCTTAGTGGTGACTCATCAAATAAAGAGGGAAATAAGCGTCTAAAAAGGAAAAACTAGTAAAGATATAAGTATAAATAGTAGCCACACTGACACTACTATGAATACTCCAACGATCATTAATTTCTTTTTATTAGCCTCATCAATTTCGTTTAGCAATTCATCTTGTTTAACACTCTCAGGAATAAAATTGAAAATGAATGCCAATGCAATTGGAACCAAAATAACTTCATCTAATAATCCAATTACAGGTATAAAATCAGGGATAATATCTATCGGACTTACTATATAAGCTAAAACTAATAATACCATTGCTTTTGCATACCAAGGTGTTCGCTTATCACGCATGGCTGAAAACAATAGCAATATTTTTTCTGTCATATTTAATTGTTATGCTTTATACAGCGGCTCCAGCTTACCTTTTTCTTCTTTAGTTATTTTTTCATTAAATGACTGTGATTCGAAAACTGTCATAAATCCTGCACCATTCCATTGTTTTTTATCTTTTCCATATAAACAGTTATTTAATTCATCTATTTTGATTTTTAACTCATCTGAACAATAGGATTTTATTGCATCAATATTTGTAATCATTTCATCTGGCCATACCGTTTTTGCCCAATCTAGTAACGCCCGCTTTGCCATAGTTGCGTTGTTAATGGAAGCTGCTTTCTTAAGTTGATTTAAGTATTGTCGACGAGATAATTCATTCTTTGATTTATCATCTACAATAGTCGCATCAGATTTCTTTTTCCAAAAAAGAAATAATGTCACAAGCCATAATAAAAATAATATAAAACTGATTATTTTCCATGGAGTTTGATTTTCAATAGGTTGACTTATAATTATATTTTTTTGATCTGCTTCTTTTTCTGCCAATACTGGATTATCTTCAACTATCGATTGTTGAATCGATTTAGCAGGCAAAGCATTAGAAACTTCAACATGAATCGTTCTTTCCGGTAACTCAGCAAATTCCATTTTATCTAACTCTGTATTCCACCAGGGTATTTTTATAGCGGGTAAAATATAATTTCCCGCTTCGATTGGAATGATCGCCATTTTGTCGTGTCGCAAACTAATAAACCCGTTTTTATCTGTTGTTTCTGAGAACTCTGGTTGGTCAGGATACTGTTTCAATTTAGTAGGCAATTTAATTTTAACTTCTGGTAAATTACTCGCAGGTAAACCAATGGTGCTCAAAGTTAATGTACGAGTTGTTGCTTCACCCTGTTTTAATTTGGCAGGATCAACTGACCATTGCTCCTGAACAGCTAATTGTTTTGCCGGTAACCATGTATCTCCAGTAAAAGAATCGGGGATAGGTTTAATATCAAGTTCTATACTCTCTGATTGCTTAACCACTGATTTTGGCTGAGCTCCAAATGGATCAAAATTAAAGAAATTATTTGTCCCTATTTGTGCTTGAAACATAATAGGTTCTATTTTTAGTTTGCCACTACTCTGTGGAAAAATAACAAACTGACGTTCAGTAACAACATAAGGCTTTCCATTTAGGCGCTTTTCATAGGTCTTATCATTACCAAGTCTATTAATAATAGCTTGCCCACCGCTAACGACAGGATCAAATAATTTTGCATTATTTGTTTGAACGGAACGATATACTTTAGCTGTATAGAGGATCTGAGCTTGCACATAAGGTGTATTTGTATCAACTTCAGATTTAATAATGACATCATCCGAATTATTAGCCCCTAAAGATGAGGCGCTTTTAAGTACCTCAATTGAAGTCGCTTGGCTAACATCACTTCCAAATCGAATCGAGGGTATCGGCAATACACCAGTTTGCTTTGCCATTACCGTTAATATCCATTGTTGTGAACGCGTTATATCGCCATTTACAATCTGGGTATTGCTACGACGACCTGAACTTAAAATAGTAAAATATTGTTCCAATGGACTAAAGTCTGGTTCGCCATCATGCTTATGATCTGTTTCAAATACTAATTTAAAGGCCTCATCACTAACGACTGGGTTTCTATCAACACTGATCATAACCTCAGCTCGAACAAACTGACTCGCTATTAAAATAATTAAGATAATAATTAATTTGAATTTCATTTTAGTTTACCAATACTTTAGGAATACGACGCAGC
>JAJFKK010000026.1 GCA_021773245.1 Gammaproteobacteria bacterium
TCTGGGAATAAACTAATGTCTTTAGCCAAGCTATTTAATCTTGGGCTATCAATTGTTTCCAAGTGTTTTTTGATTTTTGGTAAAAGTTTTAAGCTATCTCGAAGTTGTACCAAATCTCGAGGCCGTGCTGATTTTAAAGCAACACGCGACATGATCCTTTCAATGTCACAAATGCCACGCATAGTTTCATGAAAGTCACTATGAGTACGGTTGAGTATTAATTTATCAACAGCGTCATGACGTAATCGTAGAGTGTCATGATTGCGAATAGGTTGTTGGCACCAGCGACGTAATAAGCGGCTACCCATTACCGTTGAAGTAGTGTCAATAACATTTAATAAACTGTGTGATTTTCCTTCAACTAAACCCGTATCGATTTCAAGATTGCGGCGTGAAACGGCATCTATTTGAATAATATCGTCAGCAAGATTTATTTTTGGTGCTTGTAAATGTGGTAAGCCAATTTTTTGCGTGTCATTGAGGTATTGAATTAAACATCCCAGTGCTGAGACACTTGATGTCATATTTTGGCAGCCAAAACCAGTCAGATCATTTACTTTATATTGTTCTTTAACAATTGATTCGGCAGTGCTCTGATTAAAATGCCAGTCGGGTCTTTTTGTTAGTGTTCTGTGTTGGTCATTTTCAATTTCAAGTTCAGATGACTCACCAATTAAAATTTCTGCAGGTTGATACTGTTCAACAATATCGTTTAAAGAATCATTGAGACCAATTTCTAATAGAGAGATTTGGCCGCTACTCAATTCAACACTGGCTAGACCAATATGGCATTTAGTTTTATGAATAGATAATAAAATATTTGAAAGACGTTCATTTAATAAGACATCTTCAGTTATTGTTCCAGGAGTAATAATACGAACAACTTTTCGTTCAACCGGACCTTTGCTAAGAGCTGGATCGCCGACTTGTTCACAAATAACGACGGATTCGCCAAGCTTGATTAATTTAGCTAAATAATTGTCAACAGCATGGTAGGGGACACCTGCCATGGGGATAGCATTACCACCTGATTTCCCACGTTTGGTTAGCGTGATATTTAATAAACGGGCTGCTTTTTTTGCATCTTCGTAGAACAATTCATAGAAATCACCCATACGGAAAAACAATAACATATCGGGGTACTCAGCTTTAAAGCCAAGAAATTGCTGCATGACTGGAGTGTGTTGAGAAGGCTGCTGTGTTTGTACAGACATGGGAGCCTATTCTAATAAAACAACTTGATGATAGCTACCAGACATAAATAAATAATTGTAATTAGGTTAGGTTTTCTTATTGAATGGCAGGAGTCTGCATCCTCATTATGCCCTGAGCATTAAGA
The DNA here is from genome assembly GCA_021773245.1 of Gammaproteobacteria bacterium. Lineage (GTDB taxonomy): Bacteria > Pseudomonadota > Gammaproteobacteria > Eutrophobiales > Eutrophobiaceae > UBA7359. The sequence goes on from JAJFKK010000026.1 coordinate 1,340, forward strand.
ACAACACTGAAACGTCCGGCGTCAGTAGGGTTCAATATACAACTGTTTGCAAATGCAGTAGCAGGGGTACCAAAGTAAGCTGAATTATTTGTTGTACCGGTTTCTGTTCGCGTATCTTCTATACTGCGGCCAGTAGCCAGCGCATGAAATGACCAGATGATTCTGTCTACAAATGGAACAATCAATTCAAAACAATAGCCAATATGTATCTTTAGTAAGTTGGCATCCTGAATTGATTGCAAACCACGTACCGTTGAATCTCGATACATTAAATTATCGTTAGGAATAGCTCTTTCTACAGAACCATCGGGAGTTATTGTGTCGACTCCATAATTGAGAAAGGCAGCATCAGTTGGGTTGATTCTCTGAATGTTGACATAACCATCAACAATTTGTTGCTGGACAACTCGTCGGGCACAATAAACGTTGCCAGAGCCGAATTTAGCATCGTTTATATTATTATCAAGCACGCCTCGAGTTTGATTACCAGCCTGTGTTATTTTTGCCCCACCCAATCTTGCATTACGGCCAGCAATGGTGAAATTACTATCACAGTTACCAGCAGCGTCCATTGTTAGATAACTAGTAGTATATAAAGGCGCCATGCTGCTTGAAAAGGCTATTTGCATAGCACCCATATCAGCATTATGCAGACTACCAGCTCTTGCCGTTTCGAATGCGGCGTAATTCAAGGTGGTCTTTGCTTGGTATATGAAAGCGAACTGTAATATGCCCATGACTAAAAGTAACATCACCGGCAACACAATAAGAAACTCAACCATTGCTTGAGCTGCCATTGATTTTCTATTTTTTTCGAAGTTAAGTTTCCACATTTAAAATAATATTAAGCCTATTACAATATTTTCTAAATAAGATTATTTAATGATATTTTGAATGTCGTCTAGCATTTTTTTTGCTTTGTCATAAAGCGGATCATCGCTACTCGTATAATTTAGCATTTCAGTTAAGCTGTATGCGGTTTGTTTCAACTGAACGATACTCAAGTTGTACCAAGCTTTACTGTATTTAGGATCACGTATTACGGCCTCACGATAAAGATTAACTGCAGCAGCTGGCCGGTTAGTACGAACATAAATATTACCTAATCGAAACCAGTTTTCAGCAACTGTAGGTGTTTCCCGAACTAAGATTTCATAACCTTTTTCACTGGTAACTAGATCGTCATTAACATATGCCTCATCGGTTTCTTTTTTTAATTGAATAAAATCGACATTCGATTTTTCATCTTTTATCTCTTCATCTTTTACTCCTGACATGTTACATGCTGTGAGAGTGAAAAATATTAATGTAAGTAATAATGTTTTAAATATGCGAATCATTATGCCATTCCAATTTCTGACCAGTTGTTAGTTCCAGTTGTTCTAAACTACCTGCTGCTAATTCGAGTACCATATCAGCATTTCTAGATGCTGACATACGCCAAGGTTTTAGTGAGTTGACAGTTTTTATAATGTTCCATTGTTTGTCTATAAAGACCAAATCAATGTTGTATCTCATACCAAAGGTATGAACCGAAGAGCAGGGGGCAATTAATAAACCTTCATTTTTATTTAAACGCGGCTTAGTTAATAAACCACACATTCTTTCAAAAAAATGTGTGGTTTTAGATATGTTTTCTATCACTCTATTATCGTTAACTCGGGTCAAGCGACCACGTTTCATAACATCCCTTCACCCATGAACTTCATTACAATCGGGAAACCCAGTACGATAAATGTCACAGGAAAAATAAACATAATTAACGGGCCTACCAATTTCACCGGTGCTTCCATGGCCATTTTTTCAGCACGTTGAAAACGTTCATCACGACGTTGTTCTGATTGTACCCTCAATACTGTTGCGAGAGAGGCCCCCATTTTTTCTGCCTGAATAATAGAGCTAACAAAACTGGTTATTTCTGAGATATCTAGTCGTTCGGCCATACGTCTTAAAGAGTCAGCCCGTGATAGACCGGAACGTAGATCTCTTAACACGATTGCGAATTCATTACGTAGCGGGCCAGGAGGTGCTTTTTCCATGGCTTGACCCAAAGCACCTTGAAGATTTAAGCCGCCCTCTACGCACATGGTAATAAAGTCGAGATAGACAGGTAATGTACGGATAACAGCATTGTCACGTTTTTTACGAGTATCTGATAGCCATATCATCGGAAACATAAAGCCGACTAAAGGCATAAAGACAAACCAGATGGGCTGGTAATTATCAAGACAAACCATGACAAACAGCGCTATAAACGGCGCAATAATCGCTGAAATAATACGCAGTGCAATAAACTGTTCGGCAGTGAGAAGATAACCGACGCCAGATTGAGATATCTTTGTTTCCGTATTTTCAAGCATTTCGTAAGGCAGAAATACACAAAAAAAGTTAGCTATGATCTGAATAAAAGGCCAAAGTAATTTTAGTTTCCAGGATAAGGGATCCATAAATGCCCGGTCATCATTATTGACCATGCGATAGAGTGTTCCGAATAACATTACGGTTAGGAAGGCCGCAAGGCAAACAGTTAAAAGGACACCGTTAAAATATATATTATCCATTAGCTATATTTCTCTAAACATCGATACTGGTTATCTTGCTAATCATAAAATAGCCGAGCATTTCCATAAATATAATAACGACCAAGACTACCCAGCCTATGGTAGTCGTCCATAGTTTACTCATGGCCTCGGGCTCCATGAAATTGAGTAATACGCCAAGTAGCACGGGTAATCCTGTCATGACAATGCCTTGAAGTTTGCCCTGAGCAGTTAAACTCTCAATCTTGCCTTCCATCATGCCTTTACGACGTAGCGTCGTTCCAAGTGTTTCCATAGTTTCTGCCAAGTTACCACCGACTTCACGATTAATAAGTAAAGCCGTAACGAGCATACTAAAGTCAGGTAAAGGAATTCGTTGTTCCATTTTTTTTAGGGAGTCTTCAAATTCTACGCCTAAGCGTTGTTCTTTAAGAAAGAGTTCAAACTCTTGAGAAAGTGGTGCAGGTTGCTCCTTAACCAGGCTTTCTAGGGCAATATTTAGACTGGCACCAGCACGCATAGCGCCGGAAATCATAACCAGACCGTCAGGAAGTTGCGCCTCAAAACGTTGCAATCGTTTCTTACGCATCGAACGGTAAAAAAGCGAAGGTAATAAAATGATAACGGCTAACATGCCCAAGGTGGCGGGGATGTCTCCAGTAATCAGCCATGTTAGGAGTGGCAGTACTACTATCGCAACCAGATTAATCATGAACATCTGATTAGCATCGAAAGACATGAACATATCCGACATATTGCTACTAGCAGTCTCAGTAAAATTCTTTTTATAATTGTCCATGGCAGTGGAAACTTTTTTTAGTAACAAAAACCACAAACACGTGACCATCAAAAAGACGCAGCCTATCGTTAGATAAAAACTGGCATTAGCTGAAAGGTTTGTTATGAATTCCATTTTTATGCAGCAAATATTGACATATCGACGTCCAAGCCACGCTGCCGCATCTCTTCGTAAAAGTGAGGGATAGCCCCAGTTGCTTCAAAGTGACCTTTAACTTTACCATTTTCATCAAAACCTTCTTGTTGATAACGGAAGATATCCTGCATAGAAACAATACCTGACTCAACACCGGTAATTTCAGTAATATTGGTGAGGCGACGACTACCATCGGAGTAGCGAGATATTTGTACAATCATATGTATCGCAGATGCCACCATTTCTCTAATAGCTGATACAGGAAGATCCAGGCCGGACATCATTACCATTACTTCTAACCGGGCGATCATATCTCTTGGTGTGTTCGCATGCGCTGTCGTTAAGGAACCATCATGGCCGGTATTCATAGCCTGTAACATGTCCAAGGTTTCACCGCCACGACACTCACCAACAACGATGCGATCAGGCCGCATACGTAAACAGTTCTTAACCAGATCACGAATAGGGATAGCACCTTTACCTTCAAGGTTAGCAGGTCGTGCTTCAAGGCTAACTAAGTGCGGTTGTGTAAGCTTTAATTCTGCTGCATCTTCAACTGTAATAATGCGCTCAGTAGGGGGAATAAAATTTGACAATACATTTAGCAAGGTTGTCTTACCACTACCCGTGCCACCAGAGATAAGAATGTTCATATGGTTATTAACCGCAGTTTCAAGAAATTTCACCATATTGTTATTCAAGGCACCAAAATTGACCAAATCACTGGCTTGTAATTTTTGTTTGGCAAACTTTCGAATAGTGAGGCAGGGACCGCGCAAAGCAAGTGGCGGAATGATTGCATTGACACGTGAACCATCTTTTAATCGAGCATCAACCAATGGAGAACTTTCATCAATACGACGACCTAAAGGAGAGACAATTCGTTCAATGGATGTCATTACTGCATCATCACTGGAAAAGGTGATGTCAGATAAGGTGAGCTTGCCGGCTTGCTCAATAAAAATTTCATCAAACTTGTTGACCATGATTTCAGTAACGGTGTCATCAGCGAGTAATTGTTCTAATGGACCTAAGCCAACGGCTTCATTTAATACATCTTCCAATAGTTTTTGTTTGTCGACATCAGCAGGTAACTTGGACCCCATCTCTTCAATGATTTCCTTTACCATTCCTTCGACATGCTGGCGCAAGGCATTCTCATCCATGCCGCTGATATCGGTGCGACGTTGATCCATCACAGCTAATAATTCATCGTGTACGCGATTACGCCATTTGAATTTTTCGTCATTCTGAAGATTAATTATGGTTTTACTAAGTTCTTCGGACTCATCTAATTCTTTGTGTTGATGTACACCAATAACTGTTTTCATATCTGAATAGTCATCGTCATCATCATTCATGTCAGCTGCATCAACACTCATGCCTGCTTGTATCTGATAACCAGCGATGATTATTTTATCTGATGAACGTATAGGACCATGGTGCTCAACATCTTCACCATTAACTTCGACTCGACTTTGTCCGGTTTTATCTTCGATGAAAAGACCTTCAGAAGTACGAGTGATAACGGCATGATAGGGGGCGACTTTCCAACCACGAAGTTGTACAAAGTTGTCGCGTGCTTTACCAATAGTACAATCGGTAACTGGGCAACTGAAGTTTTGTATACGTTCGCCCTTACTATTATTAACTAATACATCAAACATAATTATTCCTTCTAATTCTTAATAGACAATATCGAGGCTATCTTCATCAATTGCTTCAACTACACCTTTTATACCTTCTTTTGCATAGTCAATCGCGTCTGTATTGACGCTGGAACTCGCATCAAAAACTGATGGTGTAACGAAGATAACCAATTCGCTTTTTTTATCTCGAAACGATTTAGATCTAAACAATGCGCCGAGTATTGGGATATCGCTAAGGAACTTTAATCCGCTGATATCTTTTGACGCTTCTTGATTAATCAAACCTGACATGACGAGAGTTTCGCCAGAAGCGAGCATGACATCAGCACTGGTTTTACGTGTAATTAAACCGGGGATACCATTAACAGCAACGGATTGGTCAACGGCACTTAATTCAGTTTCTACATTAGCACGGATATTATTATTTTTATCCACAGTAGGTTTAACATTAAGTTGAATACCAAATTCTTTAAACTCTACGGTCGTTCCGTTTATATTAGAAATTTCTATAGGGAATTCACCACCAGCAAGAAAGGTTGCTTCACCACCACTGCGTGCTGCTAGACGTGGTTCTGCCAAAATAACAGCATTACCTGAGCTTACCGCTAAATTTATTCTTGATGAAATCTCCGCTGCAATGCCAAAATAACCAAGAGAACGGACTGCATTGCCTGGTGTTAAGCCAGTTGGATTGCCTGCAAGAGTTGCTGTTGAAGCCGATTGAAGTGGCCGAAATATTGAATTAGTTGCACCATCAAGGACAAGGGCGGCTTGAGGGCCAGCAATTTGATTCTGCCATGCAATGCCAATGGTATCGGAATAACTTTTATTAAACTCAGTGATTTTGATATTCATCAATACCATTTTATTTGTCGGACTATCAACATCTAGACCACCGCCTGCACGAGTAAGATTCATGCCTATTCCTTCATAGACCCCGACAACGGTAGCGACAGTCTCTTCATAGTTTTCATCTATGTCGCCTGAAACAGCAACTCGTTCACCAACGATACGAACAGTTATATCTGGTATATCAGATAGTAGTTCTTCCATTTCCGATTTAATTCGGACTAAATTATTAATAGGGAAATTAATGTTATCGACGATTTCAGGGTAGGAGCCTATAACAGTAATGATTTTCTCTTCATGGCCGAAATCAACCAAACCTGAAAGCACAATTCTATCGCCAACAATATGTATCTCTAGTCCTTCGATATCAGAAAGTAAGTATTCAACCTCAAGTTTCCTTTGATTTAAGTTATCAGGAGCCACCATGACACGAACGGTATAGTCTTGCTCTTCTCCATTCTTAAACCAGATATGTAAGGTGGTGACGCCCGCTTCTTCTGCAAGTAAAAGTAATTCACCTTTGTTAGTTAAAGAATTAGATATGACAGCAGGATTACCAATTGCAATACGTTCTATTTCACCAAGTTTAAGTATCTTTACCTCACCAAAAAAAAGTTCTATTCGTTCATTGGCGATACAAACATTTGCTGTGAAAAACAAGAGGCATGCAACAAAGGTATTTTTAATCATGATAAATTATTCCTGATTTTCTTTAACAACATAGATTTTAATTATTATTTATAACCGTGAACTCGCATGGTTACTTGTCTTCTTACTAAATACTATAAAGGACATAGATCTTATCCAATTATAATGTTTTCAAGCTCTATTCTTTTACCGGAACAGTCACCTGTTTTGCAACACCACCTTTAGAATCACCGCCAACTATCATTTTTACAGAACTTCTATTATTTGGTTCTGATATGTTAGTAACACTTTTTGACGGAATTTCTATGTCAGTCTCTTCCTGCTCTATTACTGGGCCACTATTAAGCCCAGTACTAGTAGAAAGCGCATTATCGTCGTTCTCCGCAGCTATGCTTATCTCTGCCATAGTTGATATCAGCAGTAAGATAAAACAAATTAGGCTCGTTCGTTTAGTCATAAACTGTTGAGATTATTTATTCAGCTTCTTTAGCTTCCTTAGGTATCGTTACGGTTGTGGACCTAGCAACACCACTTTCACTATCGCCACCGATTATAAGGTTGTATTTACCCGTTATAGTAGATGCCTTACCTGCTATGGTCTGATTTTCGGCAATTAGTGCGATATCATCAGCAGAGAGTTTTTTGCCACTGGCATCAACAATGTCACCATTCTCGTCAACGTTATATCCCGATGCAGCAAGCTGTTTTTTGCTCAGAATTTCGCCGTTAGCAGAAGTAATCAAGTCTGATTTATCTACTACATTGCCGTTAGCATCGACAATCTCACCGTTTTCATTAACGCTAAGTCCCGCAGCAGCAAGTTGTTCTTTGGTCATGATACTGCCATCAGATGCAGTAACAATGTCATTTGGATCAACGACGTTTCCGTCCTTATCCACAATTTGGCCAAATTCATTAACGCTAAGCCCCGCAGCAGCAAGTGCTTCACTACTTAAGATGCTACCGTCCGCTGCAATAATAAGATCATCGGGATTAACGACATTGCCATCTTTATCAACGATTTCACCGTTTTCATTAACGCTAAGCCCAGCAGCAGCAAGTTGGTCTTCAGTCAGAACGGTGCCATTTTTAGAGATAATAATATTATCTGCGGAAACAACCTTGCCATCTTTATCAACAATCTCACCGTTTGCATTGATGCTAAGACCAGCAGCTGCGAGTTGTTCTTTAGTCATCACAGAACCATCTGCGGAAACAATAACATTGTTAGCATCGACAATATTGCCGTCTTTATCGATGATTTGTCCGTTTGCATTGACGGTCATGCCGGCAGCGGCCAGTTGTTGTTTAGTCATAACAGTGCCATCTGCGGCGATGACAATATCACTAGGATCGACAATATTGCCGTCTTTATCGATGATTTGTCCGTTTTCATTAACGCTGTATCCAGCAGCAGCAAGTGCTTCTCGATCAATAAGTTTATTGCCATCGGCATCGACTAGGTTGCCGTTAGCATCGACACCAGCTGCCGCTTTTGTTCTTGAGGCACGCTCCTTTTCTGCCGCAGCCATGCGTGCGGCATTACCAAATAAATCTCCCGGATTCATCGTCGTGAATTCGCTTGCACTATTATCATTACGGTTACGTAGTAATGACATCATTTCACCCTTGTCTTGTGCCAAAGTAATGAGCGCAGCTTGTTGTGGATCAACCATGACAGTGATATGAGAAAAATGAGTTTCTGTGCGTCGTTGTGGTTGACGTAAGGCATCCAGTGTCTCTCTGTAAGGATCTTTGCCTGTGGCCAATACAGTAATATTTTGAACGACAGGAATTATAACATCCGTTGGCGTAAACATATTTAACAGTGCTGAAGGATCATCTAATGATCCGGCTGCATCCAGAAGTTCGGTTGGGATCTGTGATTGAATTTGTTCGGGTAATAAACTGATTAAGCCAGATTCTTGAGCTTGTTTGAGTGCTGTTGCATCAAAACCGGATTCTGCAAAAGGAATATTAACGTAGAGATCTATGCGGTTGCCTGGCCGTAAGAAACCACCGATAGAATTTACGTCATCGACTTCGACGGTAATGGCACGTTTGCCCGGTGGAATAATATCTGAGAAATCACGTGGAAAATCTGAATCAATAAAACTCTTTAATAAGGTTTTTCCTCGACCCAGATTGGTCGTTATTGAACGACCTATGTAACTATCAAATTGATTTGGACCAATAGCATCATCATGAACAAAGCCGGATGGTACAGGGCGTTGTGAGAAAAGATTAGCGGTAATCTCTTGTCCTTTACGTATGTCAGTGTTTGCAACCACGACCAATACTTCTTGTTTCTTAGCTTTTGCGTATTGCTCCTTTAACTGTCCTTCGCGAGTATTAAGATAAAACATAGCTAATAATGCGGCAATGATGCCAAATCCAATTGCCCCTGCCAGTAAAGGAAGTGTACTTTTTTCTTGTTGTTTAGCCATGATCTGTTCTTATTATTGGTTAATCGATTTTAGTTTATAGTTCTTAGAAAAAACTGGTAGCACCATCCAGGATGTCTGATGGCGAGGTTGGTAATATGCCATCCGGGAATGAATCTAATGTCGGAAAAGAAGTATAGTTGCCAATTTCACCGATGAGAGCAGCAGGGTCAACATAATCAGGACCAACCGCTATTGCATAATCAGCGATAGTATCATACTGCGGCATTTCCGAAAGAGAGGCGGCATAAGAGTAACCTTGATATTTATCGTTTATTACACCCAACAGATCTAATAAAACATCTCCACCTGGCCCCATCGTCATAACCATGACTCCAAAGACCAAAACGATAGTAAATTCAACCATGCCCTGACCTTGTTGACGATAATATACCTTACTTTGCATTACTGAATAATACCTCAATTAACGTAGTATTGAATATTTAACATCATTAATGACGACCTTTGTTGAATGTTTATCTTTCATAAACATCATGGTGACTCGGTTTCGTCTGGTTTTGTATACCAAAGCGTGATTTTTTCCTTGGTCAAGTGCGCGATCGGTTTCTTGAGTCCAACCCTGAGACTGATAATAGTTACGATAAAAGTTTACATTACTCGATACAGAATGTTCGTTTGCAATAATCATCGTCGTTGCATCTTTACCTGGATCTTCGCTTTTTACTTCGCTTAGCACCTGACTGTTTGACATTTTAGGTGTGCCTTTACCAATGTTACTCGGATCTATATTACTAGGTAATGGGCTCATAGAAAGATAACCCCATGATTCGGACTTATTATCTTCTTTAACCTGAACCTGTACCGTCATAAGATAGTTATCTTCAATACGGCTGATGATATACCAAGGTGCTGAAGCAATCGTTTCCGTGAATCCAGGCTGGTTTTTGGCAACCGGTTTTTTCCATTCCTTGCGATAAAACTCAACAACCTTTTCAATTTTTTTCTTAGAAAAGAATCGACGCACTTGTGATTTGATACCATTAACCTGTAGGTTTTTGCCCACCCATTCGATCGAGGCATTTGGCGGTGGTGGAAAGTCAGGCGCTGCAAATACTGGTACCGAGACCAAGAAAGATAATAATAAAATAAAAGATAACTTTGGCTTAAAATTAATAATTAATTGATTGGAAAACTTAACCATAGGTTTATGGATCACACTCTTTAGAGGCTTCTGTCCGCGGTATCACAGGTTCGAAAGTACAGATGCCGGCATCATCACAAACATGCGTACCATTTCTGGTATCTGGATCTGTGGAATCTGCAGCCAAGCGATCAGGATGTACCGCATCAATATCAACATAACCCAGCCACAAGCTACCTTTGTCGTCTGCTGGCCATGGTGAGCCGGGATTACAAAAACGCATTTCCGGTGCCAGTATAGAGACGACATTCCAGATAGTGGTAAAGCCAGGGATAGCACCTATTAATTGATTCAGTAGCGTCGTTGGTACTGCGCCACCCGCCTGATTGTAGGTATGCGCGACACCGCCAGCATTCCAGCCATCGGACAAAACACTGGCGCTAGAAGAAAAATCCAGCGTGCCGCCGGTAAGTTCATTGGACCTGCCTGCAGCACCTTCTAGATTGTCATAATTAGCAACAAATGTTGGATTAACAGCCACCTGCATCGAAACTGTTGCTTCGGCATTACCCTCGGTATTAATGGCAGTAAAACCGACATCTGAATTAGCAAAACTCATTAAACTGCGTATTGCGGAAAAAGCCATATCAATAATATCGAATAGTGTGTTCATAATATCGCCAACGATAGGTATTGTTGGTGTATTCGCAGAACTGTTTAAGTTTTCGCTAGCGCCGTTAACACCCGCGTATAAAGGCTGACCAGTATGGTCTGTCCACAGTGGGTTAGCTGTGGCAGGACTCCAACCTATTGTCGAGTCAAGAGCGGTAATTGCTGATGGTGCATCGCCATTGCCTGGATCTGTAAAAAAGCGTTGTCGTGTTTCATTTTGGGTCAAGGCGGTTGATTTGATAGGCTGAGGTACCGCCGTGAAATTACCCGTTGTTTCACCATTATCAGCATACCAGACAGTATATTCCCAGACTTCATAACGTGCTGCCTGGATGGCGGTTTGTTTAATGTCGATATATTTACCTAACAAAGATATCCCAATAAATAGGGGGATTAATGCAAATGAGGCGCAAATCAAAAACTCGGTCATCGCTTGACCACGTTGAGTATGCTTCATCTTATTTATCATTATCATGCTGTATTCTATTATATTCTTTTAAATCTAAATAGAGGGTAAATAACTGAGCAAATTGTTAAACAGCAAGTTAAATGATACTCCCAGTTGCATGAAATCTTCCTTTTGTTGAATCAGTAATGCCAGTACGCGATCGGCATAACTGGTTTCAACCAATCTTGCTTGCCAATAAGGATTAAAAGCATTGCCATATTCTGTTAATCC
>JAJFKK010000027.1 GCA_021773245.1 Gammaproteobacteria bacterium
CGGCCATGGCGTTGAAGATTTCCGTCACATTAAAGGGTTTATGCAATACGGCATCGCAACCCACAGCCATGCATTGTGTTTCTTGATCTTTGAAAGCACTGGCGGTGAGGGCCAGGATCTTGACCTCTTTACCGCCGGGTAATTGTCGTATATGACGCGTTGCCTCGTAGCCATCCATCACCGGCATACGCATATCCATCCAGATTAGGTGTGGTTGCCAATCCTGAAATTGTTGAATAGCTTCCATCCCGTTTGTCGCTACACGTAAGCTAAAGCCGATAGATTCGAGTAGTCGGAACAATAAAAGGCGGTTGTCGGCTGCATCCTCGACAATGAGTATGCGCCACTCGGGCTCGTCTGCCGCCAAGCTCATAACTTGTTGCTGGTTTATTTCAACGGATTGTCTTATCTCAGAGGCATCAGTAAGCTCGGTTGAAATTTCAAAGTGAAATACGGTGCCTTTGCCCAGTGTACTCTCCACGTTGATTTCGCCACTCATTAACTGGATGAACTGATGACAAATAGCCAGGCCTAAGCCCGCTCCTTTTTGTTCAGACCCTGAGTGGCTGGTTTGTACGAAGGGTTCGAAAATATTCTTGATTTCATCAGCCGAGATGCCGATGCCAGTGTCTTTTACCTCGAAGCTCAACGAGCATTGACCCGTGTCCGTTTTTTCGCCACCGACCCTGAGAATAATAATGCCTGCGCGAGTGAAGTTTATGGCATTCCCGAGCAGATTAATCAGTACTTGTTGAAGCTTACCCATATCGAGCAAAACATATTGTGGAAGATCGGGTGAGAGTTCCAAAGAGAACTGCAGTAGTTTGGTTTCTGCGCGCTGTTTGAACATGTCACTGATATTGTTAAGTAGAAGCGGTAGATCCACAGGCACTGGCTCGAGTTTGATGTGTCCAGCCTCAATCTTGGACATATCCAGCACATCGTTGATTAACCCGAGCAAATGCTTGCCACTACGATTGATGATTTCCAGGGTCTCAATTTGCTTTGCGTTAACCATTGGATCACGGGCCATGAGTTCGGAGAAACCAAGCACGGCATTCAGCGGTGTGCGTAGTTCGTGTGACATATTGGCGAGGAAAGTACTCTTGGCCTGGTTAGCTTTTTCAGCATCTTCCTTGGCATTGCGCATTTCCTGTTCCGCTTTTTTACGGTTAGTAACATCCGTAAAAGTCCTGACTGCGCCACCATCCTTTACCGGGAAATGATTAATTTCAACGACTTTTCCATCAGGAAAATTGACTAAATAGCATAAAGGTTCTTTGCTTTTTGCTTGTTCAATAACTTGATTTAACAGTTCCGGTTGCTTCAGTACTACATCATAGCTGTAAGTAAGTAATTCATCATAGCTAGTGGCATTCTTAACATCATTGTCTGGCATACTGACTATATCTGAATATTTAACGTTGACTGCCAATAGCCGCAGATCTTTATCATACATGACAATACCTTGTTCAATATTGTTCATCGTTTTTTCGAGGATTGATTTTTGCGTTGCCAATTCCTGGGTACGTTCCTCTACCAGTTCCTCCAAATGATCTTGGTGATTTTTTAACTCGTCTTCTGCATGTTTTTGTTCGGTGATATCTTCAGCACCAGACCAGATGAATTTTTCGCCGTCTTTTTCCAGGATATGTCCTGAGAGGCGTACCGGAACAAGGTGGCCATCCGCATGGAAATATTCTTTTTCGTAGGGACCGTATTTGCCGGTCTTTTCCAGGCTTTCCAACTGGGCTTGTTCTTGCTCAGCATACTTTTTCGGTGTGACATCCCAATAACTGAGTTGCAATGTCTCCTCTACCGTCCTGCCGATGATGCGCGCGTAGGCAGGGTTCACATCAACCATCTGGCCGTCCATTCGGCAAAGATGGAGGCCGATACTGGACTCCTGGAAAAGCATACGATTGTATTGTTCACTCTCTCGTAGTGCATCTTCAGCTCGCTTGCGTTCGGTGATGTCCAGGAATGTTGCTACCGAGCCGACAAGCTTCTCTTCTTGAAAAATAGGGTATGACCAGTACTCGGCTGCAAAGCTGCTGCGATCCGCCCGCCACAAAACCTCATCATCCACGTGTATACTTTCACTACGCTTGAAGGCTTCATAAATAGGACATTCTTCTATCGGATAGGGCGTGCCATCGACGTGGCTATGATGAATGAGCTCATGCATGTTGTTGCCAAGCAGGGCATCCTGATTTTCATAACCCAATATCTTTATGCAGGCAGCATTACAGAAAGTACAGTTACCATTGAGATCAATGCCATAAATGGCTTCGGCAGTTGAATCAAGCAATAAGCGGATTTGTTCTTCGCTTTCCAGTACACGACGATTAAGTTCAAGTCTTTTCCCAGTATGCTCCAGCAGTCTCAGACTGATGATACTACTTAACAGAATGCAAAAGATGATGGTTAACAACTGTGACGTTACTAAAGGAGTCAAAAAAGTTGATTCCGGAACTAACTCGTATACCCAATCATGCGTTATAAATTTGATTTTGCCGCTATTACTTAGCGCCGTGCCATTCTCCTGGGTTAATATGTCTTTACTATAGATGAGATTATTCTCTGAAGGATCATCGTCCCAAACCTTTATGGCAATTCCTTCCATATCTACACTTTCAATAGCAGATTGAATTACTTTGACAGCATAAACCGACATCGCCACATAACCGGAAAAAAGGCCATTCCTGTCAAGAGATAAATATAAAACAACACTCTTGCTGTTATCAGCAGTTGAAGCCAATCTGAACGCCTTGCTGATCGCGACTTTATTCGTCGACTTTGCTTGTTGCCTTGCTAGTGTTGACTGGTTACTGGTTGAGGTATCAAACCCCATAATCCGTGCTTTCTTATCATAAATGGCACGCATTGTTATTGGCGTATATTCTTCACGTTCACTTGCACGTTTAAAAATACCAGAATCATCACGTTCTGTTATCTGGAAATTGTTTGAGTAAAGTTCGCGCATCCTGCTTTCGTATACCTCTCGTTCATGCGCTTTAACTAATGGCTGAAAAGATGATGCGTGAACACCAGGATGACGCGTTTTGATTTTATTATTGAATGCTTCAAATTCTTGCGGGTTTATATCGGGTGTATATTCGAATAAACTTTTTATGCTATAAAGCGCTTCCTCATAATTAGACATCTTGATTTTAATAGCCGAGCTCATAGCCAGCGATTTTTGTTCAAGGACAGACTTAAGCTTTTCTTCTTCGTGGACGGATACATAAGCATAAGTGATGACAATAATGGCAAGTAAGGTTGTCATAAGAACAGGGATTAAGGGAATACGCGCTTGCCATTCAGGTATTGATTTCCATGCGAAGCATAAGATGATTGGAGAAAAAATAAATACACCAAGCATCTGTCCTAACCACCAATGTGCTCCCAGCAGCCAAAACGATTGTTGAACTGCAGGCTCAATTAAAGAAATGCAATAAACGGCCAGCAGTGAAGGAATTAAACTGGCGACGCCACCAGCTAAGGTAAAAAACTTAAAACAATCTGAAGGGTTTGTAAGTGGGTTTGGTAGTTTAATATAGTAGCGTACTAATCTAATCCCGATATACGTATATAACACTGCAATCGTTGCTAATGCGATTGCAACTGGAATGGTGATTTCTGCATGATGGAGAAAATAAAAATATAAAAATTCGCCAAGAAATATGCCGATTAGCGCTGGCAAGCCATATACTAAAGCCGCGATTAGTCCCAATGCCGGTGCCAACCTAATAGTAAAAAATGTATGAGTCGGCGTAAAAAGCAATTCACTTGCGTATGCCAGCGAGAAATAAGCAATGGTAACAAGAAGCAAAATTATTATTTTATTTTTGTGCAATAGCATCCCTGTTCCAGACATTTATTTTTTCTAGTAATAAATATTGTTTACTTATGTAAGCTTAGAATGTTTCCATGATATTGTCATGAT
>JAJFKK010000028.1 GCA_021773245.1 Gammaproteobacteria bacterium
CGAGGTGGTGCAGATCGTCAGCGCCCGTGGCAATCGGATCTGGGTCCGGGCCGTCGGCGAGGCGGAGCGCGATGAGGGTGGACGCATCGTTGCCGTGCTGGGCGCGCTTCAGGACCTGTCCGAATTCGTTCGGATCGACGAGGAGCGCCATGCCCTGCGCAACCGGCTGAGCCGGACGATCGAGGGCATGGGAGATGCCTTTTTCACGCTCGACCCGAAGTGGCGGTTCACCTACGTGAACCAACGGTGCGAATCCCTTCTGCGGCGCAAGCGCGAGCATCTGCTGGGCAAGAACCTATGGTCGGAATTCCCCGAGGTGGTCGGAACCCGGTTCGAGACCGAGTATCGCCACGCCGTGGAGACGGGCGAGTCGGTCGAGTTCACAGAGCATTATCCCGCACTCGATATCTGGGCGCGGGTGTCGGCCCATCCCTCGCGCGATGGTCTCGCGGTCTATTTCCGCGATGTCACGCGCGAGCGCCATCGCGACCAGAGCCTGCGCATGCTCAACGCGGCAGTCACGCGGATGGACGATGTCCTGTTGATCACCGAAGCGGACCCGATAGACGCACCGGACGGGCCACGGATCGTCTATGTCAACAACGCATTCGAACGGCTGACGGGCTACAGCGCAGAAGAGGCGATCGGCCAGACCCCGCGTTTCCTGCAGGGGCCCGACACCCAGAGAGACGAGCTGAACCGTATCCGGTCCGCTCTTGAACGCCAGGAACGTGTGCGCGCCGAGGTCATCAACTATACCCGCGACGGTCACCCGTACTGGATCGAGATGGACATCACCCCGCTGATCGATGCCGCGGGCAAGACCACGCATTACGTCTCCCTGGAACGAGACGTTACCGAGCGGCGCAAATGGATTGAAAATCTCCGGCTCAGCGAAGAACGCTTCCGGCTGGTCACGAATGCCAGCAAGGACGTGATCTGGGACTGGGATGTTCGCGCCGGGTCGCTCTGGTGGAGCGACAAGCTGCTCACGGTGTTCGGGCATGACATTGGCACGACCCCTGCCCTCGCAACCGATGTCACGGCCTGTGTGCACCCCGATGATATGGAAAAGGTAAGGTCCGGGCTTGACCGCGTTGTCCAGGGCAAGGACAACGTGTGGCAGGAAGAGTATCGTTTCCTGCGGTCGGACGGGCGCGTTGCCTATATCCGCGATCGTGCCGTCGTCTTGCGCGACGACAACGGCGAGGCCATGCGCGTGATCGGCAGCATGGTCGATGTGACAAACGAGCGCGAAAGAGATGCCATCCTGCGCCATTCCCAGAAGCTTGATGCCATCGGCCAGTTGACGGGTGGGGTGGCGCACGATTTCAACAACCTGCTGACCGTCGTGCTGAACAACGGCGATTTCCTTGTAGACAGGCTGGCCGAGCGGGACGATCTGCGCAACATGGCAGAGCAGATCGTCGGCGCCGCCGAACGCGGGGCCGAGCTGACCGCACGATTGCTCGCCGTAGCCCGGCAACAACCGCTTTCACCGCAGGTGACCGATCTGAACGAGGCCGTGCGCTCAATCGAGCCACTGCTGCGCCGCTCCCTCGGCGAGGACATGGAAATGGAGGTCGTTCTGACCGATGACCTCTGGCTCGTCGAAATCGACGCCGGTCAGTTGGAGGCGGCGTTGCTCAACCTCACGCTCAACGCCCGCGATGCCATGCCGTCGGGCGGCAAACTGACCGTCGAGACCGCCAACGCCTGGATCGACGCCGGAACCGCCAGCATGGTCGATATCGAGGAGGGCCCGTTTGCCGTCGTCGCCGTGACCGATACCGGCATCGGGATGTCACAAGAAGTCAGGGACCGCGTGTTGGAGCCGTTCTTCACCACCAAGGCCGACGGAAGCGGACTCGGATTGCCGATGGTGTTCGGCTTCACCAAGCAGTCGCGCGGGCATCTCAAGGTGTATTCCGAGCCGGGCGAGGGCACGACGATAAAACTCTATTTCCCGCGATCCGGTGCCGAAGCGGTCGAAGTATCAAGCGATACGGAAATCCCGGAGGTTCCGGCGGGACAGGGTGAACACATACTTGTTGTCGAAGACGATCCGCATGTCAGGCAGAATGTCGTGGCCATGGTCACCAGCCTTGGCTACCGGGTGACCGAGGCGAAGAACGCCGCGGAAGCGCTCGAATTACTGGATGGCAGTGACGACATCGTGTTGTTGTTCACCGATATCGTGATGCCCGGCGGAATGAACGGCCACGAGCTGGCTTTGATCGCGCGTGAGCGCCGCCCCGATTTGTGCGTGCTGTATACCTCGGGCTACACCAAGAATGCGATCGTCCATCAGGGACGTCTCGATCCCGGGGTGGAGCTTCTGTCAAAACCCTATCGCAGCCAAGACCTGGCGCAAAAGCTGCATTCCGTTCTGGCGGATAGCAAGGCGCGACAGTGACGCATCCTCAAGCGCCCGCATTCCCATAGGCATCACGCAAGAACAGCGGTGACACAAGCACCGCACATATTTGCACATGTCTGGAAAGTTTTCTGAGATCAGGACCAAAAAACGGCGAAAGTCTGACCGCATGTAGGTGTCGTCGGCAAATGGGCCGACGCACATACTGGGGGTAGGAAAATGACTAAAACGATGCTCGTTGGTGCCGACCGGGCACTTCTCAATGAAACCGCGGATTTGCTGCGCGAGGCCGGGAATCAGACATTGGTCGTCGCCGATGTCGGACGTGCCGAAAAGGA
>JAJFKK010000029.1 GCA_021773245.1 Gammaproteobacteria bacterium
ATCGGTATTAACTCTAGCCTGCCCTACGCTGGCACTTAATCGTTGCGATAAACTTCCTAATCTTTTTTCGACTATGGCAAGCCAATCTCGTAAGTTATCTGCACGTGAAAAAAATTGCGCGTCTTGTTCGTTTGGATCAGATAAACGAGACAAATAGTTATTAAGCGCATCGATTCCTTTCTGATACTCACTTTCTGTTGCTGGTAATATCCATGATTCTGAATCAAAATGAAATTGTGGATCGGCAGTCATTAAATCTTTATCTTCAATCGATTGTGTTTGTGACCGACTGAAATCATTTCGCATCGAACGAGCTAAGTCTCTAGTTTGAGTTAGCACTCCGAATTCCCACGATGGAATATTATCCATAAAGATGCTAGGTGGCATGATGTCATTGCTAAGATATCCACCTCGTTTATTTAATAATGTTTCTGCAACTTCTATCATCGTTGAAGTAGTAACATAACCGGTAACAAATTCGGCACTACCTTGATTTCTATACTGACTTTGTTTTTTAACATCGAAAATATCAGGCTCACTATCCCAGTAGAACATCAAAACTAACATGAGGATAATAATTAACAATATTGCGGCAACTATTGATTTAGCAAGGGACTTATTATCTTCTAGAATATCCATACTGTTCCTTAATTATTTATAGTAATACTATATTGGGTCAAAACTTGGAGAAATCAAGTGACTATTAAACAGGTTAACAAGCGAAATATATTTTGAAAACTCGCCTCATATTTTATTTTCTGCATCTTATTTTATCTGCCAACTTTTGCCGATACATTATCCACGGTATTTGCCGCTTATGAGCAAGAAAAATATAGAATAGCTTTAAAGTAGTTTACACGACTCGCCATACAAAATAATACTGAAGCACAACATCACCTGGCATTTATATATTTTGGCAGCGGCGGTGTAGCTAAGAATAAAGTAATAGTGGCATGCTGGTTTCAAAAAGCTGCAAAATTAGCCCATTCAGGAGCTCAGGATAAACTCGCTTATCCCTATTTACATGGCTATGTCGTTGAAGCTGATCTTGCTCAGTTCTATACCTGGCATCGCATTGCAGCAGAAAATGGCATCTTTCTAGCTCTAGAAGTAAGAGAAAACATTAAAAATAAGATGACCACAGAAGAACGTCTTCTTTCCGATCTTCTATCTCGTGAATATATAAAGAAATATAGGAAAAATATTCATTAAATTTTCCATTTTTCTGCCGATATATCTGATGTAGGAGTTAATTCAGGAAATGGATATGAAAACATTGAAATACATTACATTTATATTTTTTTTATTAAGCAGCGTACAAAGCTTAGCTTTAAACCTTGTTGAAATGAGCACACCAGCTGAAAAAGGTTTATATGATAGTCGAAGCTGCAATGATCTCTATGTACAAGCATCAGCGCTTGAGAAAGAATCTTTTTCATATGCAGCAGATCGTGGTAGCAAAACACAGGTTGCCAGTATAGTCAGCACCGTATTTACTCCTGCACTCTATTACTTAGGTTATAGCGCTTTTCAAGACTACAAGGACGACATTCGATCAAAATCAACCTTTTCTGAAATAGAACAAATTCGCTTTCGCATGGCTGAAAAACGTTGCTTCGCAAAATAATTTACTGAATAGTGAATATTAAATTGATTATTTACTATTAAGCTACTATTCTTCACGGTATGAAAAATGCCGTGGCTGCCCTTAATAAAACTAGTACTGCAGAAACTATTCTAGCAGCAGCGGTAAATCGTTTTAGCGAATACGGTTATAACAAGACAACTATGGCTGAAATTGCTGAAGATTCAGGCATGTCAGCAGCCAATATTTATCGATATTATAAAAGTAAGGATGAAATTGCTGCAGCTTGTGCCAAAAACAACATGAGCGGAAAAATCAGTGTTTTAAAAGATATAGTAAGAGACAGCAAGTTAACCGCAACAGAAAAGCTAGAACAATTTGTTTTAGTTACGCTACAACTTAGTCAGGAAGCTGCAACAGAGAATAGAAAAATAGAAGAAGTCTGCTCAGAAATAACAAAATCAAGACCCGATCTGATTCACGATAAAATTAAAGATACCAAAGCTTTATTAGTAGAAATCCTTTCTTATGGAAACCAAACAGGTGAATTTAACGTTGACGATGTTATGGATACTGCCACTGCCATATATGCCATGCTCGTCGTGTTTGACGTACCTATGTTCATGAAACTATTTACACCAGATGAATTTAAAGATATAGCAAAATCCGTTATCAAATTCTTGAATACTGGACTCATGAAACATTAAAAAAATTTACTCAACTACTAAATATTTTATAAATTATTCACTATTCACTATAAGGTAATAAAAAATGAGTTGGTTAGAAGGAAATTATCCAAAGTGGGTGTTAAACAATCGTTTACTCATCATCTTTTTCAGCCTCCTTTTTGTTGTACTTGCCGCAAGTGGCGGACGTTTAATTAGTTTTACAACAAACTACCGTGTTTTCTTTAGCGAAGATAATCCACAGCTATTGGCATTCGAAGCCTTGGAAAACACTTATGTAAAAAATGATAATGTTTTATTCGTGCTTGCACCTGAAGATGGCAATGTATTTTCCCGCGAAATGCTATCTGTCGTAGAAGAATTGACAGAGAAAGCCTGGCAAATCCCCTACTCTAACCGCGTTGACTCAATCACTAACTTTCAGCATACCGAAGCAGAAGAAGATGATCTGATCGTTCGAGATTTGGTAACGAATTCCTCCTCTTTATCTAATGAAGAGTTAGAAAAAACCAAAGAAATAGCCATTAACGAACCCCTACTTATTCACCGACTTATTTCTGAAAGAGGTCATGTCACTGGCATTAATGTTACCGTACAAATGCCAAGACTTGATGAAGCCACTGAAACGCCTGAAGTTGTTAGTTTTGCAAGAAAGCTGGCCGATGAAATTCGTGCAACACATCCAGAAATAAAAATTTATATCACTGGCATGGTGATGATGAATAACTCTTTTGCCGAATCTTCAAAGAATGATATGGCATCAATAGTCCCTCTAAGTTTTGCGGTCATGTTGTTGTTACTCGCGCTCTTTGTTGGTGGATTTACCGGCACATTTGCTACCTTATTAGTCATCATGTTTTCGATATTATCGGGAATGGGACTTGGTGCATATTTTGGTATGCCACTTTCTCCTCCTTCGGCAACAGCACCTACCATCATACTGACAATTGCGATAGCCAACTGTGTACATATTCTCGTTACGTTTATGCATGAGATGCGACAAGGCATGAGTAAAAATGATGCTTTGGCAGAAAGTTTAAGATTAAATTTACAACCGGTGTTCCTTGCCAGTTTCACAACAACAATTGGATTCTTAACATTAAATTTTTCTGATGTCCCACCATTTGGTCATTTGGGTAATTTTGTATCGATAGGCATCTTCTTTTCTTTTGTTTTATCAGTCACCTTACTACCTGCCATAATTTCGCTATTACCCGTAAGAGTGAAACAAAAAAAGGAAGA
Organism: Gammaproteobacteria bacterium; assembly: GCA_021773245.1. GTDB lineage: Bacteria > Pseudomonadota > Gammaproteobacteria > Eutrophobiales > Eutrophobiaceae > UBA7359. The sequence goes on from JAJFKK010000029.1 coordinate 3,514, forward strand.
CGGTAGTCTCTTCATGGCTAAACTTGCTGATTTTGTCGTGGCAAAAAGAACGCCGATATTTTGGAGCATGACTGGACTCATTTTATTATTAATTTCAGCGCTACCTCGTAATGAACTCAACGATGTGTTTGTGCATTACTTTGATGAAACAATTGATTTTCGAACCGACTCTGACTTTACAACAGACAATCTAACGGGTCTTTACAATATCGAGTATTCATTAGAAGCCTCTGAAGAAGGAGGAATTAACAATCCTGAGTTCCTGCAAGAAATAGAAGATTTTGCAAACTGGTACCGTCAACAACCGGAAACACTGCATGTCAATGTTTATACCGATATCATTAAACGACTTAACAAAAACATGCATGCTGATGATAATTCCTATTATGCAATTCCTGATGATCGTAATTTAGCTGCACAATATTTATTACTTTATGAAATGTCATTGCCATATGGACTGGATCTAAATAATCAAATTAATATAGATAAGTCTGCAACAAGAATGACAGCAACCTTAAAAACAATCTCATCTAATAATTTAATAGACCTAGAGAAACGTGCGCAAGAATGGTTGAGTAAAAATTCGCAACACATCGCTCAGGCAGATGGTAGCGGCACATCAATTATGTTTGCCAATATTGGAAAACGAAATATTTCCAGCATGCTGTTAGGGACAACAGTAGCGTTAATTTTAATATCATTAGTCTTAGTTTTTGCACTTAGGTCAGTAAAAATTGGTTTAGTCAGTTTGGTACCCAACCTTGTTCCTGCTGCAATGGGATTTGGACTTTGGGGAATAATGGTCGGAGAAATAGGATTATCCCTATCTGTTGTTGCCAGTATGAGTCTTGGTATCGTTGTCGATGATACCGTTCATTTCCTTAGCAAATACTTACGCGCAAGAAGAGAAAAAGGCCTTAACTCTGAGGATGCTGTTCGTTATGCGTTCAAAACAGTAGGAAAAGCATTAGTCGTCACATCAGTCGTTTTGGTCGTTGGCTTTTATATACTTTCTACATCCAGCTTTGAATTAAATGCAGGCATGGGCTTATTAACCGCTATTGTTATCGCATTTGCACTGTTTGCCGATTTTTTACTACTACCATCTATATTAATGAAAATTGAGGGTTCAACTAATGAAGAGAACTTCGATACTAGCAATACTATTAAGTCTACTGTTTAACATAGCTTATGCCGAATCGCCTGAAGAAAAAGGTTTAGCTATTGCTAATGAAGCAGACAAGCGTGATACCGGCTGGACTGATCAAATTGCAAATATGAAAATGACCTTGAAGAACAAACAAGGTGATAGTCATGAGCGTGTAATGAGAATAACCACTTTAGAAGTTCAAGGTGATGGCGATAAAAGCTTACTTTCATTTGATAATCCAAAAGATATAAAAGGAACTGCTTTTCTTAGTCATACACATTCCTTAACACCGGATGACCAATGGCTCTATCTACCTGCGTTAAAACGCGTCAAGCGAATTTCTTCTTCCAATAAATCTGGCCCTTTTGTTGGCAGCGAATATGCTTATGAGGATCTAGCATCACAGGAAGTAGAAAAATATAAATATAAATGGTTACGTGATGAAGTAGTTGATGGACGTGATCAATTTGTTATCGAACGTTTTCCACAATACGAACATTCAGGTTACACACGACAAATTGTTTGGTTAGATAAAGAAATGTATCAGCCAACAAAACTTGAATTCTATGATCGAAAAAACGCACAATTAAAAACACTAATTTTCCTCGATTACAATCAGTATCTTGAACAATATTGGCGCCCTGACCGCATGGAAATGACAAACCATCAAACTGGAAAAAGTACGACGCTGACTTGGGAAGGTTATAAATTCAAAAATGGTTTAACTGATAGAAATTTTGACAAGAACACGCTTAAGCGAGCACGTTAATTTAAGTTATGGATAAAAAAGTATTATCACTCACTACCTTATTAATAAG
>JAJFKK010000030.1 GCA_021773245.1 Gammaproteobacteria bacterium
AATACTCTGGCCAGACTCCAGATTTAATATTGACACAGATTCTATTAATACACGTTTTTCATTTCTTGGAACAGATATGATGCAGGTCTATATTGATGGAGATGAAAACACGATGTTAGATCCTAGTGTGTATCATCAAACAGAAGCCTTAGATCGATATATATATGAAAATATGCGAGAAGTACGACCCGCGCAAAGCTTGGTACCTATTATCAAACTTGTTAACTCAGTACTATACGAAGGAGATCCTTCCTATGAACTGATACCCGACACACAAGAAGAGGTAGGGTTTAATCTATATATGTTTCGTTCTCGCGGCGAACCTGGTGATTTTGCTGCTTTCACTAATACTGAATGGGAAATTGGTAATATATCCTTTTTTCTTGAAGACCATAGTGTACCTACAATTGCCAAATTATCTAAAAACGTTGGTGATTTTTTTAATTTAGATAATGAATTAGTAAGTCAGGCTAAGTTTCTCTATTCAGGAGGTCAGATAGGTATAGTAGAGGCATTGAACGCTGAATTAACTGCCTCGAATGTACGTATAATGTATACAATCGCTATTGTTATTGGTTTATGTATTCTGGTTTATTATCGCTCCATTTCGGTTTCTTTAATTCTATTATTTAGTCTGTTTACTGCAAATGCATTGGCTTATGCTTTTATGGCTTGGAAAGAGGTGGGATTAAATGTTAGTACTTTACCTCTAGCGGCATTGGGCGTTGGTCTTGGTGTAGATTATGGAATATATATGGTTGACAGAATTAGAGAAGAAGCAAGGAGTAGTGCTACAACAAGCATTACTGATGCAATACATAATGCTTTTTTGACTTCCGGTAATGCGATTTTTATTACAGCAGTGACAATGATTGGACCGTTACTTCCTTGGGTCTTTATGTCACCGTTGCGCTTTCAAGCAGAAATGGGAATGCTTCTAGGAATAGTGCTATTTATGAATATGTTAGGTTCCTTATTATTTGTCCCAGCAGCATTAGCAATATTGAAACCCTCTGCAATTTTTGAGAAATCGCTTTAGTTAATTTAAGTAAATAGTGCTAATCCTCAAAGGAGCGAACAAATGTTTGAGATTTTAATAGGTTTAAATGTGATAGATGAAGATGGGTATCAGAAATATCGAGATGAAATGACTCCTATTTTAGAATCTGTTGGTGGTGAATTTAGATATGATTTTACAATTAAAAAAACACTTAAAAGTGAGACAGAAAATAATATTAATAGATTTTTTATTATGAGTTTTCCAAACGAACAGCTTAGAAAAGATTTCTTCAATTACCCTGATTATAAGGCAATAAATAAACAATATTTAAAGTCTTCAGTTACAGATATCACCATGATAGCGGAGTATGATGCTGATTGAACTAATGTAAGGTGTTTAAACGATGTTACTTAAAGGTTCTTGTCAATGTGAAAAAGTAAAATATGAAGTAGAGACAAATTTTTATTATCCATACATGATTTGTTATTGCAGTATTTGTCGAAAAACAAATGGAGCACCTTTTGGTGTAAATATTAAAGGCAAATTATGTGACTTAAAGATTACGAAAGGTGATTCGTATATTAAAACCTTTAATGCTAATGGGTCCGAACGATGTTTTTGTATGACATGTGGTTCTCCTCTATATATTACCAATAATAAATGGCCTGAGGATGTATGGCCTAACGCTGCTAGCATTGATACTCCATTACCAGAACCTCCTGAGTACCAACAAATATTCATTGATGATCAGATAAAATGGTATCAACCAGATTTGCCTGGTAAAAAATTTAACACATATCCCGATTGGTCTATTGATGAATTTCATCAACACTGGGATTTGTTGCCTTAATAAATAAGAAGGAGAAATTATAGATGAAATTTACTTCTCTACCTATGCCTGATGAGAAAGGTTACTTCGGAGAATACGGAGGTCAAATAATCCTGCCTGAACTTAGTTCAGTTATGAATGAGATTGCGGAAGCTTATTTAGAAATAAGTCAAACGAAACCTTTTAATAAAGAACTGGGCGATTTATATCAACATTATGTTGGCCGACCTAGCCCAATTTTTTATGCTAAACGATTGACCGCAAAGATGGGTGGAGCAAAAATTTTTTTAAAAAGAGAGGATTTAAATCACACAGGTGCACATAAAATTAACCATTGTCTAGGCGAAGTGCTCTTAGCAAAACATATGGGGAAAACTAAGGTGTTAGCTGAAACAGGCGCTGGTCAACATGGAGTTGCATTGGCAACGGTATGTGCTTTGCTAGATATCGATTGTGAAATTCATATGGGCGAAGTTGATATTAAGAAAGAATATCCTAATGTGATGAAAATGAAAGTTTTAGGATGTAACCTTGTTTCCGTTTCTAGAGGCACTAAGACATTGAAAGATGCTGTTGATAGTGCTTTTGAAGAGTATTTGAAAGATCCCGTTAATTATTTTTATGCGATAGGGTCGGTCGTTGGTCCTCATCCTTTTCCAATGATGGTGCGTGATTTTCAAAAGGTAGTGGGTGAAGAAGCTCGGCAGCAGTTTCTATATATTCAAGGAAAGTTACCCGATGTTGTGGCAGCTTGTGTTGGTGGAGGTTCTAATTCAATAGGTTTGTTTACTGCATTTTTAGATGATGAATCAGTACGAATCGTTGGTGTTGAGCCAGCAGGAAAAGGACTTGATACCGATGAACACGCCGCTACTTTAACTAAGGGTAGGAAAGGATCGATTCATGGTTATAAATGTTATAACTTACAAGATGATGAAGGAAATCCGTTACCTGTGTATTCAATCGCCTCAGGGTTAGATTACCCTGGCGTAGGTCCACAGCATTGTATGCTGAAAGATTTAGGTCGTGTTGAGTACACTTCAATCGATGATGATGCTTGTATAGATGCATTCATGGCTTTATCTAGGACAGAAGGAATTATCCCTGCACTGGAAAGCGCTCATGCTGTTGCCTATGCTATGCAAGAAGCTAAAAAAATGTCACGAGATGAATCTATTTTAATAAACCTTTCTGGAAGAGGAGACAAAGACTTAGACTTTGTTGTGAGCAAATTAAATTTATAAAAACTTATATTATTTATATTTCTTGGAGCTAAAATGATTTCTCTTTTTTATGGAATTATTTCTTATTTAGTAGGTTTAGGTGGATTAGTTTATTTCATGCTTTTTGTTGGTGGGTGGGATTTTTTACCTTTACATATTAATTCACGAGCTCCTGGTTTATTGAGTCATGCCTTTTTCATTAATTTAATGTTGATAGTTTTATTTGCATTACAGCATTCAGTAATGGCTCGCCAGAAATTTAAACTAATCGTTATAAAAGTTATTCCTAAAGCAGTAGAACGTAGTACGTATGTCCTTTTGTCAGGAGCGTGTGTAATACTGATTACTTTATACTGGCAGCCAATTGCTGGTTCAGTTTGGGTAGTGGATAATTCGTTGCTAACGATAATTTTAAGAATAATACACATTATAGGATGGCTTATAATGGTCGGTGCTACTTTTGAAATTGATCATCTGCATCTTATGGGGTTAAAGCAAGTATTTCTTAATTATGCTAAATACTCTGTAACCGAACCTTTGTTTTCTGAGAAGTACCTATATAAAATTGTTCGGCACCCGATACAATTGGGTGTGCTCATTGTTATATGGGCAACTCCTCACATGACAATGACTCTATTTATGCTGTCTACGATATTAACAATTTATATTTTTATTGGTCTTTACTTTGAGGAACTATCTTTAGTTGCGTCTTTAGGAGAAACATATAAAGACTACCAAAGACGAGTACCGAAAGTTGTGCCTTTTTTAAAGTGTATATGAACGAACTGTACGTCGTCAAAAGATTTGGCACAGGTGGCATAATTTTAAAGAATAAATTTAAAAATATTTTCAAATATCATCCTTAATTTATATATTAATGATAGATATATTTGTGTGGGCATTTTGTGCCAAATAGTCCTGCAAAGTTGTGCATAGTAGTGCAACTGCCCACAATTTATTGTCGGTAAGTAATTGAAAATACTGTAGCTATAAAGAGCCATAAAACTACGAACTAGGGGGTCGGAGGTTCGAATCCTTCCGGGCGCGCCATTCTTGTTATATTTCATATATAAACTATTCTACCTCTGAAAGACTTGTAATAGATCAAAGCATAAAAAGTCGGCCTACTGACGGAGTTAATAACTCGTTCATGAAGTCATACGTATTTATTTTTTAATAAAGAGGAGACGGCATGAGTAAATTAACAATAGGAGTCATTGGGACTTCAAAAAAAGAAGATGAGAAAAGGGTTCCAATCCATCCAAAGCATTTATCACGTATTCCTGAAGACATTCGCCGCCAGTTAATATTTGAAGAAGGTTATGGAAAACCATTTGGTATCGCTGATTCGGAGGTTGCTGCTCAAACGGGCGGCATTGCGACTCGTCATGAGCTATTAGCTGACATTGGCACGGTTATAATTGCCAAGCCAGTCTTAGCAGATTTAGAGGAACTTTGTGAAGGTGGAACACTTTGGGGATATGTGCATTGTGTACAACAACGCGATATTACCCAAGCTGCACTCGACCGTAAACTGACACTCATTGCCTTTGAGGATATGTTCATATGGGCACCTAACGGTCATATGGGCCGGCATACCTTTTATAAGAACAACGAAATGGCGGGCTATTGCGCAGTTATACATGCCTTACAGCTGAAAGGTATCGATGGGCACTATGGCAATCAGCGTAAAGTAATAATTTTCAGTTTCGGTGCAGTCAGTCGTGGCGCGATATACGCTCTCAAGGCACATGGATTTAGAGATATTACTATCTGTATTCAGCGACCTGATCACGAGGTGCGTGAAGAGGTACTTGATTGTCACTACGTTAAGATCAGGGTGGGCGGTGAGGGGGAAGCACGTATGGTAGTTGTGGAACACGATGGAACTATGCGACCGTTAAATGATCTGATTAGCGAATCAGATATCATCGTGAACGGAACGTTTCAAGAAACGGACAACCCTACTGACTTTGTGACCAAAGCGGAAAGTTCATATCTCAAGCCCAACAGCCTGATTATTGATGTCAGTTGCGACGAAGGTATGGGATTCTTTTTTGCTAAACCAACCACATTCAAAGACCCGATGTTTAAATATGAAACCATTGATTACTATGGAGTAGATCATACGCCAAGTTATTTCTGGGAAAGTGCAACGCGCTCAATCTCTGCTGCTCTTATTGTTTATTTATCTACGGTGATGGCTGGCCGTGATGCCTGGCAGCAAGATGAGACCATCCAGAAGGCTATAAATATTGATGATGGTGTGATTCAGAATCGCTCTATTCTGACTTTTCAAAAGCGAGAAGTGCAATACCCGCATGCTCTCATTAATTAGATTGAGACAGACATTAAATATTAACTACTTACATTAGTTTTGATTTAGTAGCATTAAAATTGGTTAAAATAAAAACAATGAATTATTGACCAGAAAAAATTAACGCAATACTTTGATTTTTTTTATCAATCGATTATTTTCTTTCCTGATATCATGGGTTTTATTAAATTTTCATTATGTAATTTACTCGCCACTATCACACCAACAATGTGTAGAAAGATTAATAACAATGTGAAGTTGGTTGATGCTTCGTGGATCTCTTCCCAGAATTCTTCCTCTTCATCTTCATGTTCTTCTTCTTCGTCATCGCTGGCATAGGATTGACTAATAATGGTTATTTTATTTGAGCCAGCTAATGGTCCCTTGCCTTCTTCAATGGCATAGACTTTTAAACCACTCACGCTAACTACAAACAAGCTAATTAATAAAAGTATTACCATCCAGCCTCCTACCGGGTTATGGCCGAGATAGTGTTTTGGATGCTTCGTTATAAGTTCTTGAAAATACTGAATGACTGCTTTTGGCGAATAAATAAAATCAATAAAACGGGCATGTTTTGTTCCTACAAAACCCCAGATAATACGCAATAAGATTAATACCAATACAGTATAACCGGCATAGATATGCCATATGTTTTCTTCATCTCCAGTGAAGTAGGCGATAAAAAAAACGATAACTAAAGACCAATGAAAGACTCTGACTAAAATATCCCAGACTTTTACTTCTTTCATTTGTGTCATACCGATGCTCCAATAAAGATAAAGTTTTATTATTTCTTTATTACTATCTAGTAATATGTGTACTTACTTGAGATATGGCTATCCACTATTTGTGAAATACTTTTAAATCAATATGTTAGATATAAATGAAATGTTATTTGAAGGCCGTTTTCGACTATTCCTGTTAGCTGCTTTTGTGTTTATTGGTGTCCTTGCAGCGATTGATATTGTTGCTGATATCCAGGAAGGGACAGAAACCATACATATTGTTATTGAAGGGATTGTATTCATTGTTGCGAGTATTAGTGCTTTGGTCATTTCATTACGGTTACTGAAAGAAGCGAAAGACTCCCGTCAGTTAGTTAAGGAAATAACACTGGAGTTACAGAGAAACAGGCAGGAAGCAACTGAATGGAGAAATGAAACACAAGCTTTATTACAAGGTTTGGGAAACTCAATAAACAAACAATTTGAGCGGTGGAAATTAACACCTTCTGAAAAAGAGATTGGCTTATTTTTATTGAAAGGCTTAAGTCATAAAGAGGTTGCTTATATAAGAGGAGTAAGTGAAGCAACTGCCAGGCAACAAGCCCGTTCAATCTATAAAAAAGCGGGCCTTACGGGGCGACACGATTTAGCCGCTTTCTTTTTAGAAGAATTAGCATTGCCTCAGAGTAAGAATTGATATTTACGGAGAGATATTTTAAAAAAGAAGTTTTCACATTAAATATGGTTAATGTAAATTTAATCAGTGTTTTGCTCTTACACAACATTTCCCGGCTTGTTTGGCAAGATAAACACTTTCATCAGCAAGTTTGATCAACTCTTCATAATTTTTCATATCATCTGTTCGGATAGCAACACCAATACTGACACTACCGTGCCAGGCTCCACTACCGGTAGGTACTTTTAAAGCAGTTACCTTTTTAAGCACTTGCTCGGCAAGATACATGCCTCCTTCTTTATTCGTAGCAGGACAAATAATAAGAAACTCATCACCACCCAGACGAGATACAATGTCATCATTTCGTACAGAGTGTTGCAAGGTTTTACTCAATTCAAAAAGTACAGTATCACCAGAATCATGACCGTAGTTATCATTTATTTCTTTGAAATGATCTGCGTCAATCATCATACAGGTAATTGGAGTGTCATTTTTTATAGATTCTTGCCAAAGTTTGGAAAGGCATTGCGTGGCATAACGGCGATTCGGCAATTCTGTCAATGCATCTGTTAATGATAATTCTTCGAGTTGCTTATTAGCTTCAGAAAGTTCTTTAGTTCGTTCGGTAACTTTTTCTTCAAGCGACTGGTTTAATTTTACCAGCTCTTTATTTCGTGCTGAAACGTGATCAAATAAATCGCTAAGAGCGTTAACCAGTGGTCTGGTAGCATCGTCAGATTCGTGTTCTTCTTTCTCATATGCTTCTGTGGCTCCAACTCCAGCTTGTATGGCATTAATTTGATTAGCCATGTTTTTATCCGTGACAAGAATATGGAATGCAAGCCAGTTCACAAGAAAATCAAGTAAATCTTTTGGTGTTGTACTGGCATGACCTGAAGATATTTCTGAATGCATGGAAACGACGTCTACTACAAATTTCTTGTGAATCTCAATATGTTTATTTTTATGACGTTGGTCTATACATAGTTTTGCCATTAATGCTTCTTCTTCGTCAAAATGATATTGGGTGTACTCTACTAATTCCTTAAATATCATTTCAATGTCATCAGCATTGACCTTGTTCTGAGTAACAAGGTCACCAAACTTGTTAATTATATCAACCAGATGATGATGTTGTTCATCAACTTCATTAAGACCGGTGATGAAATGATTGTCCCAATGAAATGACGCCATCGTGTATCACCTGCTTTATTGTTGATAGGACTAAGGATAACTTATTTTTGAATTGTCGTTTATGATTTTTCTCATAGAGGGAAGGTTGTCAAAGTGTTTTTTTGAGGAATGTTATATATAGAAATTATTCTTATTTTTCTATTATCGACAAAAGCTGATATTCCTGTTTTTTATCTAAATGAATGTACAGGCTCTGCATTTTTTCAATGGGAATGAGTGCTAAGATCCGTTAATTTACGGAAAAATTTACCATATTATTGTAAGAATATACTTTAGTTATTGCTTGTCATGCCGTAATAATAACAAAGACGTAAAAAAATATGAACGAGTCAAAAATACAAACACCACCACATAATGGTTTAAGCACAGCCAATATTGTTATACGCATCATCTTGGTTATTTCGTTTATCGAATTTCTAGTTATGCTGTTCTTTTCGGTAATTCATTTGGAACTTGATACTTTCTCTGAGGCTATACTGGATGCTGTTTTACTTTCTGTATTTTCTGCGCCATTTATCTATTTATTGATAATTAGACCATTTATCTTAGCCCGAGATGATGCGGAAGCTTACGTTCGCCATATGGCTTTACATGATCCGCTAACTAATTTACCAAACCGTCGAATGCTGGATTCTCATATCACAAATACAATGGAGCAATGCGTAAGGAATAAGGTTTACGCGGCGTTGATACTCATCGATTTAGATGGCTTTAAACTTATCAATGACGAATTTGGACATAATGCTGGTGATTATGTCTTGATAGATGTCGCAGAGCATCTTAATAGTTTATTACGTCAATCAGATTTTGCCGCCCGCCTTGGTGGTGATGAATTTGTCGTACTGATACATCATGCCGGGACTACCATTGAAGATGCTGTTAATAATGCGAAGAACTTAGCAGAGAAGCTTCGGAAAGATATTAAACATCCCTTAAACTATAAAGATAATCTGCTAAATGTTGATTCAAGCATCGGAATTCGTTTGATTAAACCTGAAAGAAAACCAGTGGAGAATATTTTGCGTGATGCTGACACGGCAATGTACGCTGCTAAAAAAGCAGGACGGTCTTGCGTACGACTATTTGAATAATTTCCAACGACATTGACCTACCCTATAGTTTGAAGTTCGGCTTTTTAACATACTGTTAGAGCTAGAATTTTTTAACTATTTAATCAGAGAGTTTTATGCGATCAATCCAGTGCCTAAATTTATCCTTCCGGGCACGCCAAATAAACAAACCATGATTTAGGTGTTTATTTATTCATGCTTGCGAAAACTTCAATTGTCACATAGAGTCCCATTTTCTTATCTGCCATTTCGTTTGTAATAATATTCGTATCATGTCTGAGACAGTTTAAAGTTTTTATTGAAACATCACTTTAATAAACGAGTACTTCTATGAAAAAACAAATTAGTAATAGCAAACGTATTTATTATTTCAGTGCAAAGTTGACTGAAGGAAATAAAAGCATGCGCGAGTTGTTGGGAGGCAAGGGTGCCAACCTGGCTGAAATGACCAGCATCGGTTTACCTGTTCCGCCAGGGTTTACTATTACAACCGTAACTTGTGCTGAATACCAGAACGGTGGTGAAAAATTACCCAGCGGGTTAATGAATTCAGTACGAAAGAATATGAACCGCCTGGAAAAAGAAACAGGTAAATGCTTTGGCTCAGCAGATAACCCGCTATTAGTCTCTGTCAGGAGTGGGGCAGCAGCCAGTATGCCCGGTATGATGGATACCGTATTGAATCTGGGATTAAATGACCAGTCTGTCGAAGGATTGGTGTTATTGACGGGTAATGAACGGTTTGCATTGGATGCCTATCGGCGTTTAATCAATATGTTTGGTGACGTGGTAATGAGTATTGATCATCATCACTTTGAAACAGCATTCGACAAAATCAAGAAGCGTTATAAGGTTGATCGGGATACGGAACTGAGTGTTGAGGGTTTGCGTGATCTGATCACAGCCTATAAACAAATTTATAAAACACATACTCGGAAGAATTTCCCACAAGATCCTTATCAACAATTACAACTCGCAATTGAAGCGGTTTTTCGTAGTTGGAATATTCCTCGTGCAATAGCCTATCGGCGTATTAGTGAGATTCAAGGGTTAATTGGCACGGCTGTTAATGTGCAGTCTATGGTTTTTGGCAATATGGGTGATGACTCCGGTACAGGCGTTGCCTTTACACGTGACCCTTCAACCGGAAAGAATGAATTTTATGGTGAATTCCTGATCAATGCACAAGGTGAAGATGTAGTTGCAGGTATACGTACCCCTTCACCGGTTAAGGATATGAAAAAGTGGCGTCCTGAAATCTATCAGCAATTGCTAAAGGTTAAAAAAAATCTGGAATTGCATTATAAGGATATGCAGGATATTGAGTTCACAATAGAACGCGGCAAACTCTTTATGTTGCAAACCCGTGTTGGAAAAAGAACGGGTCCGGCGGCCGTCAAGATTGCTGTCGATATGGTTAAGGAAAAAAGTATTACACAAAAGACAGCCTTGCTACGTGTTCCTGCCAATGACTTGAATCAGCTGCTGTTACCTTCTTTTGATCCTAAAGCGAAACGACGTGTACTTACTATAGGGTTACCAGCATCACCGGGAGCGGCATCGGGTTATCCTGTGTTTACAGCTGATGAAGCGGTAGCGCGAGCTGAAAATGGAGAGAGCGTTATTTTGGTAAGACGTGAGACCAGCCCGGAAGACATTCACGGTATGCATGCAGCTTCAGGAATACTGACTTCTACCGGTGGATCTACCAGTCATGCCGCTGTTGTTGCTCGAGGTTGGGGTAAGTGTTGTATCGCCGGGGCAGGTGAATTAAATATTGATGCCAAACGTAAAAAAATTCAGGTAAACGGCACCACCATAACTGTAAAAGATATCATTAGTATCGATGGCACGAGTGGCGAATTGATGTTGGGAGATGTCGCAAAACGACCTCCAATTTTTTCAAAAGAATTTAAAACTTTGATGAACTGGGCAGACAAAAAACGAAAGCTATTAATTCGTACTAATGCAGACTCACCTGAGGATGCAAAAGTAGCCCGTGACTTCGGTGCTGAAGGGATAGGACTTTGCCGTACAGAACATATGTTCTTTGGAGATCAACGAATCATTGCTATGCGTCAGATGATACTTGCCGACAATGAAGAGGATCGACGCCTTGCCCTGAAAAAAATTCTGCCATACCAACGCAAAGACTTTGAAGGTATTTTCACTGCGATGAAAGGACTGCCTGTTACCATACGTTTACTAGATCCTCCATTGCATGAATTTTTGCCACATGATGAAAAAAGCCAAAGGCAATTAGCTCGTAGCTTGAAAGTACCTGTTGAGAAAATCATTAAAAGAGTAGACCAGCTACACGAAGTCAATCCTATGTTAGGTCACAGGGGTTGTCGATTAAGTATTACTTATCCCGAAATCCTTGAAATGCAGGTCAGGGCGATTACTGAAGCCGCAATTAACTGCCGCAGAAAACGTATTAATGCACTCCCGGAAATCATGATCCCATTGGTGGGTATTGTTAGTGAACTGTCTGTATTACGCAGTTTAGTAGAAGAAACTATTGCAAAGGTAAAAAGTAAAAAGAAATTTAATGGCAAGCTGGATATTCCTATAGGCACCATGATCGAAATTCCAAGAGCGGCACTGACTGCGGATCAGGTTGCGGAGTACGCTGATTTTTTCAGCTTTGGTACTAATGATCTTACACAAATGACTTTTGGCTACAGTCGTGATGATATCGGTACATTTATCCCCGAGTATTTGAAAGAGAACTTATTAGAAAAGAATCCTTTTCAATCAATGGACAGTAGCGGTGTCGGTCAATTGGTAGAAATGGCTGTGATGAAAGGTAGAGCAACAAAATCCAAACTTAAATGCGGTATCTGTGGCGAGCATGGCGGCGATCCAGAGTCCATAGCATTTTTTCAATCTGTACAATTAAATTATATTTCGTGTTCGCCATTTCGAATTCCGGTAGCAAGACTTGCTGCGGCACAGGCTGTTTTATTGGAACAGAAAAGTTGAAACTTAAAAATGACTCAGCTCACTTAACAGCCCCGGTTTCTGCTTCGTATAAGTTGAAGTCAATTATCGAAAAGTGGAGTTAAGCTAAGACCGACTTTTTTGTGTTGAGCAGTTCAGATCTTTTTCTTAGTAGGATTAAATATCCGAAATAGTATGTAGGAATGGAAATAATTTAATAGCCTAGGTGTTGGTCAATAAGAACTGAGAGCTTTTCATGTAAGTGTTCTTCAACGTCATCAAGACTTTGCTTAAATATTTCTAAATATTTTTCAGCTTTATCATGGTTTAATTTTTTATTATTTATTTTGTAAGTCATTTCCGGTAAATCTTTATCATGCCTTGGAGTAATCTGCCAATGCATAAAATCTGAGTTAATCGTCTCGAATTCTTTCTGGGCTATAGCACAGAAGTTATCTATAAGATCTGTTCCAGTTGGCCCAAGACAACCAGGTTCTATCCTGAATATAACGGTTAATTTTTTATCTGGCGTTAAAGTAATGTTAATTTCAGACGTCATTTTCTGAGTTTCTTTCCCTTTTGTTGCGGGATTATGTGTTGATTCATCTCTTCTTAAATATATCGACCGGAAAACATGAAATTTTAGAGAAATTTTGCAAGTTATGCGAAATCGCTTCCATTTTTATGGGACATAACAAAGCAGATGGATAGAACTGCAAGCTCTATCGGGTTTCAGTTATTATTTGGTGTATAGGTTTTTCTATATCTTTCATTAAGCGTTTTTATAATGAATAAGTTTTTTAATCAGTGTTTATGTCAAAGCTTAGTCAAAAAAGAAAACAATGATAGAATACGGTCATACCAAATCAGCAATATCCAAAGCGCCCGTAGCTCAACTGGATAGAGTATCGGGCTTCGAACCCGAGGGTTGGGGGTTCGAGTCCCTCCGGGCGCGCCATTTCAAAAAAAATGAGATAGGTAAGCTATCTTTGACTTGTAAGAATTAAATTTGATTTAACGTTGCCGGAGCATGTTGTCTACTTACGGCAATAAATGTTATGTGATTAACCCGCTCCCATATATAACATGCCACTACCATAAATTAGTCCGGTAAATATAAAGATGACAAAGGTATAACCTAGTATTTGACGCATGTGTAAGCCGGCAATAGCAAGTACAGGGATAGTCCAGAAAGGTTGAATCATATTAGACCACTGATCACCGTAGGCAACACCAAGCACAACAATAGCTGGATCAACATTAAGTGAAAGCGCCGCTTCAATCATAATAGGACCTTGTACTGCCCATTGACCACCTCCCGATGGGATAAACATATTTACAAAACCGCCAGATAGGAACGCGAAAAAGCCAAGTGTTTCAGGTGTAGAAAAAGACACAACCCAATCAGTAACGACTTTCATCAAACCTGTTGTTGCCATCATTCCCATAATGCCGGAATAAAAAGGATACTGTAGAATGATAGGACCAACAGTAGCTGCAGCATTATTCACTAATTTTATATAATGCATGGGTGAGCTAGCGAGTAGTAAGCCAAAAGCCAAAAATGTCCAGCTTACAAAGTCTAAAGTTAGAAAAAATCCTTTTTGCGAATAAGTTACTGCAATGTATGTGACTATCGCTGCACCAAGGAAAACATTTAAAGATTTATGATTTTCGAATTTTTCTATTAGTGAGGGTTCTTCTTTGTTCTCTTCTGATGGCTGATGTTTTTCCGCTATTAATCGAGGATCTATTTCAATCGCATCTTCCTCTTTAGGCTTCATTAGAGGACATACGATGGTAATCGTTGCTAAAGCAATTAATGCCAGAGTGATATTCGTTGTTGATAGTATCGTCTCTGTTACAGGTATCAGGCCCACTCTCTCTTCCAGAAAATGTCCCGGGGTGGCCACAGTTAACGCTGATGAAGATGAGTAACCCATATGCCAAACGACATATCCTGAATAAGCGGAAGCTACCATTAATGGATAATGTATTTTGAATGGTTTTTTTGCACATTCGGTAGCGACACTGCGGGCAACAATTGCGCCTATTATTAATCCAAATGAAAATGCACCTAAACTAGCAACACCAGCAATAAAAGCCACTAGCGCATATGCTTGATGAGCGGAGTTTGGTAATTGACCTACCCATACTAAAAATTTCCGAACCGGTTCGGTATGCGCTAAAGAATGTGCCCCGATCATGATGATGGTTATTTGCGCGGTAAACTTAAACAACATCGGCAGACCGTCTCCCCAGGCCAAAAGCGTAGAAGAAGCAGTAGCATCGGTTAGCGCCAAAGCAGCAATGAAAGTTATTACAGAAAGGATAATAACGAAGATAAATGCATCGGGGTAATAGCGATCCACAAATATAACAAATGGTCGAGCCAATTTTTGGAATATATTCATGGTGTTTGTTTATCCAGAATCATAGTGAATGTAATTTATTATTAGAATAAATATAAAAGCTCATGCTGTTTTTTGTTAATTTCAGCATGAGCTTTATTATTTTATTGTCTTACTTTATTTCAAACGAAAGTAACTTACCTTCAAGCATCATTGGAATAATTATCATTTTCTTTTCATGAATTATTTCAAAGTCAGCTGAGCCTTGTGTCAATTCAAGCAACACGTTAAAACTTCCATCACGTTGGACGTGAAGTAATTTCCCTGCTACCCAATCGGTTACAAAATAGGCTCCGTTTCCATCACTTTTAGTGCCATCCAAATTACCTACAGGGCTACCATTACCGATTGATTTTATTTCTTTTGTCTTTAAAGACACGCTTTTGAGATGTCCCACAATATCGGCTGTCCAACCTTCGGTAGGAAGCCCCCAACTTCCGACAATCAGTTGATCGTTTTCAATAGTTAAACCATTAGGAGCCTGAAGTTCAGGACTGTATAACCAGCTTGTTAATTGGCCAAACGTATTCAGCCTATAAATAGTGTCTGTAAATGTGTCTGATACATAGACATTTCCTTTGTTATCAGCGACGACATCATTTAATAATGCTGCACCAACAGCATTATGGCGCTTAATGATTTTTCCTGTCGTTATATCTACTGTTACAAGTTGATCAACATCTCCCACATAAAGCTTACCTTCAAAGATAGCAAATCCCTTCGGCGCATTTAAACCGGTGACCCATTCCAGTTCAATAATATTTCCATCCAAACCTACTTTTGAAATAAAACCATTACCATCTTTTTTGAAAGGATCATCCTGCATACTGGAGACATAAAGGACATTGTTAATTTCGTCATATATCACAGACTCGGGTAGTTTAAATTCCGCTGCCGTTTCCCATTTTTTCTGCATCACAGGTGCGGCATTTAATGCAATAGGTGATATAAGTAAAACCATCAGACTAAAAAATAGATTATTCCTGCTTAATTTGTTCATGCTTATTCCTTTGTTAGTAAATTTAATAAAATCATGCTTTATGAAACTAATAATCACTTCATCGTTGGCATTGAAAACTCTGCTCCTTCGCGGATATTTGCAGAAGGCCATCTTTGGGTAATAGTTTTACGTCTGGTATAAAAACGTACACCGTCCGGGCCATAGGCATGGAGATCACCAAACAAGGAACGCTTCCAGCCACCGAAACTGTGACAAGCAACAGGAACAGGTAATGGGATGTTAATACCAACCATACCAACCTTAATATTGTCAGTGAAAAAACGGGCCGCTTCACCATCTCGTGTAAAGATACAAGTTCCATTTCCATATTCATGCTTATCAATCAAGTCCATAGCTTCTTGCATAGTATCGACCCTGACTACTTGTAGAACAGGTCCAAAAATTTCTTCTTTATAAGAGACCATGTCCGGAGTGACATTATCGATTAGTGTGCCACCAACAAAATAACCACCTTCAAAATCACTTATTTCAATATTACGACCATCGACAATGATTGATGCACCTTGTTCTTCTGCGCTATCGATATATGCAATTACTTTTTCTTGATGTTCTTTTGTTATTAGTGGGCCGAAATCATTACTACTATCACTATAAGCACCAACTTTGAGTGTTTTCATTGCTTCCTGCATTTTGCTGACTAATGTATTAGCTGCTTCATCTCCAACAGCAACGGCAACAGAAAGTGCCATACAACGTTCACCGCAAGAACCAAAAGCTGCTCCAATAAGCTGGTTTACAGCGTTATCAATATCTGCGTCCGGCATAACAATAGCGTGGTTTTTGGCGCCTCCTAATGCTTGGCAACGTTTACCATTGGCCGTTGCAGTCGTGTAAATATATTCTGCAATCGGTGTTGAACCGACAAAGCTGACTGCTTGAACACGTTCATCATGTAGCAAGGTATCAACAGCTTCTTTATTACCATTAACCACATTCAAAACACCATTAGGCAAACCTGCTTCATGAAGTAATTCTGCTATGTATAAGGTTGAACTAGGATCACGTTCAGAAGGTTTTAATATAAAGCAATTACCGCAAACAATTGCGAGTGGAAACATCCACATCGGAACCATCGCCGGAAAGTTAAACGGCGTAATACCTGCAACTACGCCTAGAGGTTGAAACTCACTCCAACAATCAATTGATGGCCCAACATTTTTATTATGTTCACCTTTTAATAGCTCAGGTGCATAACAGGCGTATTCAACATTCTCAATGCCTCTTTGTAATTCTCCCATTGCATCATGTGAAATCTTACCGTGTTCTTCTCCAATGAGTTGGCAGATCTTTTCGGCGTTTTGCTCAAGCAACTCTTTGAATCGAAACATAACGCGGGCACGTTTTACTGCTGGCGTATCCCGCCATGCCGGAAACGCCGCTTCCGCAGCAGAGATAGCGTCTTCAACAATATGTTTCTGTGCCAGTTGTACTTGCTTACTAACTTCACCTGTTGAAGGGTTGAAAACATCCTGTGCTGGACCAGTGCTATAGTGAATTTCGCCGTTTATTAAATGTCCGACTATTTTTGTTGAGTCATCTTGTTTTTGTTGAGTGTTTTTCATGTTGATTTCCTGATTGAATCTATATTGTTTTATTACATTTATGAGTTACTTAAATTGAAGAGAATAATATTCTTGTAATATATGCAGCACAATAGACAAAATATATAATTCATAATGCATAAATGCATGATATATTAACATCTAGTGTTAATTTTATTTGTAATCATGAAGTGATTTAACAAGGAGACCTTATGTTTGACTGGAATGATCTGCATTCTTTCCTTGAGCTATCCCGCTGCGGTAAATTGACCCTGGCAGGAAAAAGATTGCAGGTTGAACCGACAACAATTGGTCGGCGTATCACACGTCTTGAAGAAGAACTGAATGTTCATTTATTCGATCGATCACCAAAAGGATATGCTCTTACTGAAGAGGGAAGCCAGTTACTATCTCATGCCGAAAAAATAGAATCTGAAGTCAATTCTATTTATCAGTTGCTTTCAGCTGCAGACATGAGATTGACTGGTTCTGTGAGAATTGCCGTTCCAGAAGGTTTGGGAGTTGGCATCATTTCCAAATATTTGAAAGATTTTCATACAAAACATCCAGGTATTGAACTTGAGTTATTAGCCGATACACGCGCACGAAGTCTCTCTAAGCGAGAAGCTGACATTGCCATAGTTATGGCGCGTCCAAAAACCGGTCGACTTGTTGCCTGGAAATTATGCGAGTATCGATTAGCCTTATACGGTAGTCGTGATTATTTAAAAACACATACTAAGATTAAATCAATTCATGACCTTATTCAGCATCCATTTATAAGTTATATAGATGACTTAATTGATCATCCGCAATTAAAATACTTGCAGGACATAATACAAGAGCCAAACATTGTGTTTAGAAGCAACAGCCTACAATCTCAGTATCAGGCTGTATTAGATGGAATAGGCCTTGCCTTGCTACACGGATTTTTAGCTGCGGCTGATAAAAACTTACAAGCAGTATTAGCAGATGAAATTTCTATTACGAGAGAGTATTGGATGGTTGTGCATGAAGATATGCGACAGCTATCTCGCATTCATGCTGTTAGCAGTTTTTTTACTGAGGTAATCAAAAATGAGCAAGAGAGATTCTTGGCAATTAATTAGTTTAATTCTTAAAGAGTTTATTTAAACAAGTAAACTGAAGCGAACTATCCAGTGCCCAAATTTATCCTTCCGAGCGAGCCATATAAAAAACCACCCCTAGAGGTGGTTTTTAAATTAACATTTCACCAGAGTTATTCTACAGACTGCTTCCAAATTGTTTAACTAGATTATTTAGTAGGGTTACACTTTGATCAACATTATTACTTGAAGAACTGATCATTTGAGTGCTGGTCAATGTCTGTTCTGAAAGCTCGCTAATGCGAATTACATTTTTATTTATTTCTTCTGATACAGCGCTTTGTTCTTCTGCGGCTGTCGCTATCTGGGTTGTCATTTGTGTAATTGAATTGACTGCACCGCTAATCGAGTTCAGTGATTCCCCAGCACTTTTGGCTTTTTCTACACCTTTTGCTGCGGCATCTTGTCCACGCGTCATTACCTGAACGGCAGTATCGGCAGAAGATTGCAATGTAGAAACCATAGCTTGAATTTCATGTGTGGAAGTTTGTGTTCTACTAGCGAGTGTCCTGACCTCATCTGCTACAACTGCAAAGCCACGACCTTGTTCACCTGCTCTGGCAGCTTCAATGGCTGCATTCAGTGCTAGTAAATTAGTTTGTTCTGCTATTTCTGTTATGACGTTTACAATGCCGCCAATCTGTTTGCTGTTGTTCGCAAGTGTGTTTATCTTTTCTACAGCATTTTCAACTTCAGCTGCAAGTGCATTAATATGATTGATAGTTGATTCAACAATATCTTTACCAACATTAACTTCGCTTTCGGCGTTATGTGTTGATTCAGCTGTACAACTTGTATTTTTAGCAATTTCATTAACCGTTGCCGTCATTTCATTCATTGCGGTGGCCACTTGTTCGATTTCCCTATTTTGGTTGTCCATGTTTTGCTCTGTTTGTTCGACTGTTGTTAAAGATGATTCAATTGAGTCCTTCAAATTAGAGGTAGCATCATTAATGCGATAGATAACGGTTTCGAGTTTAGATTTCTGCATACGAATCGCCAGTTGTAATTGACCAAGCTCATCATGACGTCCGGTATAGACCTCTTGAGCAACGGAATTAGCAAATACCTGAGAAGCTTCTTTTGCAGCCTCTTGCCAGGGTTTTGCAATTAGCTTGGCAAAAACAAAATTGGCTAACAGCATTGTTGAACAGGATAAGGCGAATGTTAAATCTAAGGATTGTGATAATAAGTACGAAACAGCAAAACCTATTACCACAGCAACCGAACTAGAGAGGAAAATTTTACCCATCAAGCCTGGCTTAAAAAAAGTTAATATCTTGGCAAGTCCGTTTTTGGGATGCCATAAATGTTTATAAGTATTTTCAGCTGAATCAATGTCTTTTTGATCGGGCTTAAGTCGTACTGATTGGTATCCGACAAGTTGCTCTTCTTCAATTACCGGGGTGACAAAGGCATCTACCCAATAGTAATCGCCGTTTGCGCAACGGTTTTTGACGATGCCCATCCATGAATTACCAGTCTTGATGGTTTTCCATAAATCATCAAATGCCGCTGGAGGCATGTCAGGGTGACGGACAATATTGTGACTCTTGCTGAGTAATTCATCCTCAGTAAAGCCGCTAATGGTGATGAAATCATTATTTACATAGGTTAACCGACCTTTTGTATCGGTTGTTGATACGATCCGTTGACTTGGATCGTAATCACGTTGTACGTCTGTTACGGGTAGATTCTTTTTCATCGCTAAAAGCCTCAATATTCTGCTGTAAAATTCAGCAATTTGTTAATTGTAAAAAATTGTTTCTATTTCTTTATCGGCAGAAGTTTGATTGTCTTCATAGTAAAGCTTGATCTAGATCAAATCAGTTGAAAAAAATATAGAATGGCTTCTTAAAGATAAGAGGTAGGTGAACGCATATGCTTATCACGAATGTTGAATTCATGAGTCTGACTTATAATTTACGTAGACAGTAATAGCTGGTAAATATAATGTTTTACACAAGCTTATAGTCGACGTAATGTTAAGAAAATTTAAATTCTGACCTTAATTTATTTTGAAATCATGTATTAAAATCAGAACTATTTCAGGGAGCATCTCCATTTTCGTGCTCATGATTTTAGTATCTGCATGCAGTATTGAAGTAGATCCTTTTAAGGCATTTAATGCAGGAGATTATGGAACGTCGTATCAACTCTGGAAAGAACTAGCAGAAGAAGGAAACAGCACAGCTCAAAATTATTTAGGAATTCATTACTATTTAGGTCTGGGAGTAGAGCGGGATATCAAACAATCTTTTTATTGGTATGAAAAATCTGCCAGAGCCGGAAATGCCGATGCGCAAAGAAATTTAGGAGCGTTATATGAGTCCGGTATGTTAGGTAACCGAGATTTTGAGAGTGCCTTTATTTGGCTGTATGCCTCTTACAAACAGGGAAACTTACACGCAGCGAAAATATTAGAATCAATTTCAGGACAGCTATCTCCAGGACGTGTGCAAGTATCGAAAGAGCAAGCAATACAATATGTTCTGAATAATGTTGTCGACCCTGAAAATGACGATTTCTGAAAATATCGACCATTTATCTTAAAAACTGATTTTAATCACCTATTTTTGCACTTATATTTATATACTCTAGTGTCATTGGTCATGATTCGTTATTATGAGTTAGGGATGGTTTTCTTGATCTAGAGCAAGATATTACTTTCCCCATAACATAAGTTCGGGTCACTATTTTCGGGATAAGACGTTTGAAAAATAAAATTATTGAAAATTTGCAGGCACTAAACTTATTTAAAGGTCTGAACCAAGTTGAGCTTGAACATATCTGCAATAAATCCAGGCTTCTTTCTTTTAAAAAAGATGACATCATTTTTTGTCAGGGAGATAAAGCAAATGCATTTTTTATTATTATTCAGGGATTGGTATTAATAGCAAAAGAAAATAAGAATGCTGAACAATCAATACTGCATATTTTTAAAGATGGTGAAAGTTTTGCCGAACCAGCTTCGCTTATTATCGGGCACTATCCTGCTAGCGCTTATGCAGCCTCATCTTGTGAGCTTTTAGAAATTAGTGTTACCGGCTTGAAAAAAATGATTCAAGAAGATCCTGATATTGCGATGAGGATGATTGCGCGTTTATCCGGTCAGTTAAATACGCTAATTAATGAATTCGAACAATATAAAACAATGGATGTTCCGAAACGGTTGGCCATGTTTCTTCTAGACCTCCTGGAAAAAAATCCAGACCAAAAGTACGTTGACCTGCCATTTAACAAAACCGTATTATCGGCGCACTTAGGTATACAGCCTGGCACACTTTCACGTGCTTTCAATCAATTAACAAAACATGGTGTAAGATCTGATCGTAGTAGCCATATTATTTTTGACGACATCGATAGTTTACAAGATTACGTAAACAATTCGACTTAAGTAATGGCGTATTTTTTTGCCCTCCGTTTGTAAGCATTCATCTTTATTGTAGTATTAACATATACCGAAGATTATTCTTTGATAAATAGATTTACGTTTCAGTGTAATGTGATCTGATTATTTTTGACATATTCCAACGCTAGTAGTTATCAGTGTTGTTTTATTCAATAAGCATACTATTATAGTCAGCCATTTATCTTGTCATTAACTATTGTTAAATATTTGTTATGAAGTATCTCCCTATATTTTTGGATGCAACTATCACGCCTTGTCTTGTTGTTGGTGGTGGAGTGGTGGCTGCGCGCAAGGTGAAACAATTACGAAAGGCCGATGCGCAAGTTGTCGTCGTCGCCCCTGAACTATGTCCGGAATTAATTGACTTGGCGAATGAGCAATTAATTAAATACGTTTGTAGTCAATTCAATGAAGATCATTTACAAGACAAAATGTTGGTAATTGCAGCCACTGATGATATCGCGGTTAATAAGCGTGTATCGGAATTGGCCAAAGAAAAAAAACTACCTGTTAATGTTGTTGATAACCCTGAGTTATGTAGTTTTATTATGCCTTCTATTGTTGATCGTGATCCGGTGCAAATAGCAATATCTACAGGAGGAGCCTCGCCAGTGCTAGCGCGGCTATTACGTGTACGTCTGGAATCTTTGATTCCTTCGTCGTACGGTAATTTGGCTAGTTTGATGAAAAAGTTTCGCACTGCAGTTAAAGAAAAATTCCCGGACATGCAGCAGCGTCGGCGCTATTGGGAAAATATATTGCAAGGCCCCATTGCTGAAATGATCTATGCGGGTCAACAAGAATTAGCACGGAATGCTCTGGAAAAAACACTCTCTGCAGAAGATGATGT